>JAPLFX010000251.1 GCA_026390445.1 Pseudomonadota bacterium | reverse complement strand
CGCAGTATGAGTCGGATGATGCGGGACTTCTTCGAAGATGAGCCATCGCTCTTGTCATTTTCGGACCTTGGAGAAAATGCCACGGACTTCGTGCCGCGTCTTGACCTCCAGGAAACCGACGACAAAATCACCCTTTCTGCTGAACTTCCTGGACTCACTGATAAGGATGTCGAAGTTTCGGTCGATAAAGAGTACCTGACGGTCAAAGGCGAAAAAAAGGAAGAGAAAGAAACTAAGGATGCTGGCCGCTATTTTACCGAGCGGCGTTTCGGTTCATTCGAACGCACGATCCGGTTGCCAACGTCTGTCGACAAAGACAAGATTTCAGCCAAATTCGACAAAGGAGTCCTGACAGTCGAGGTTCCAAAGTGTCCCGAAGCGAAGAAGGACGTTAAGAAGATCCATATCAAACACTGAGCCGTCTTGCGGCCGTCGGACTACCACCGGCGGCCGGTATTCGGACTGTTCGGCTGGATCCAGTGCTGCTAAGGTCGGGCCAAGTGGCCCGCCCCCGTCAGTACGCTGGCGTGTGTCCACTTGTCGCAATTCGCTTAGTAAGTTTCGCTAGCGTCTGGCCAAGGACGGTTCCTGGGGATGAGTCGCGTCGCTAGGGCCGGATGCCATTGCTTCTGGATAGTAGGTTAGCTGCTCATCCATGCACCGTCGTTGCCTGCGGGCCTTCTTCTCCAGCCTCCTCGCAAAACCGCACTGGTGACCCGACCACTAAGCTCTCAAACGTCTTGTCGACGACTGCATTAGCGTCGAAGAATACCTCACGATCATCGCTAGTCGTGATGAAGCCAAAGCCCTCATTGGGGAACAGGCGGTAAACTCGACCCTCGGTAAGAGGCGCCTCGTGGCGTTTGGTGTCACGCCGCATCTTCTGGGCATAGGCCTGGAGAATGCGCTCCATGGCGTCAAAGGCATCGCGAATTGTGACATAGACGTCGAAGTGGGTATGCTCATCGCCGGGTTCATGGCTTATGACGAGACGCTCCCCCGGCACGTTCAGTTCTATGTGAACCCGAAAGATTTGGCCCTTGCGGTGATGGTGCGCCAGCTCAATGACAACTCGACCGTCGATGATCTTAGGATAGAGCTTATTGAGATGCTCAACCCGGCGGGTAACTTTATCGGTGATGGCATCGGATGGTGGGAACCCATGAAACTCGACTTTTACGGGATGTTGCATAATTCCTCCGGATTTCCTTGATGTAAACACAGGAGCCCAGTGTAGCAATGACTACGGCCCCTGCTTGCTATTGGCAACTCTGCAAGGATTGGGCCGCAGCCCTATGGTGCGTGCACAGCGCTATATGGCGCTACCATTGAATCGGAGGGAAATGGCGACAATGTCGCTAAAAAGTGACTCAATGCCACTTTAGGGTCACCCTTAAATTCATTCTGCATCGGGAGCGGTGACTTTTAACTCTATCGTAGGTAGGGAATTCTATGCACATAGCTACCACTCTCCGGCGCGGGACTAGACTCCGCTCGGGTAGGTTTCAGGCGCCTCGGTGCCCGTAACCCACCTTGATATGTGTTCGATCGGCTCGACGGCCCTAGTGCGATCGATGTGGATGACCGCGTCGAATTGCTTCGCCAAAGACGCATGGAAATAATGGCTGCGACGCTCGGTTTGCGGCAAGTAAAGGACGCCTATTGCCCGTTCTAGCATGGGCTCTCTGAGCACACGTGCAGCCTCCCAACTACGCCTTAGGTCAAGGAAGAAGCGGGAAAGTCCTGTGCCATGAAAGAGTTCTTCATAGCTACCGTTCAGTGCAGGTCGAACCGTTTTGTGCTCAGCCTCACCATCCCACTTTGATGCCGCTGTGACGGTGCCGTGGTAGGTCGTAAAGCCGATAGACACAGTCCCATGGGCGCCGGAACCGTATTTCTTCCTGGTTAGTTCGCCGATATTGAATTCACCTCGACGCGACATATCAGTGGCTCTGGCATCACCGATATGTGAGTTGTGCGCCCATACGACGATCTTTGGTTCATGGCCGTCTCCCGCCAAATGTTGACGAATGTGCTCAATGGTTTCGACCATATGCTCATCGCGAAGGTTCCACGATGAAATCTCTGCACGGAGCATTGTCCGATAGTAATGTTCTGCTGACTGCACAAGTCGGCTGTTTTGTTCGGCATTGAAGTAAGCATCCGCTGCTAACTTGCCGTTCGCATGGGTACGGTAGCGTTCTTGATGTTTCTGCAGATCGACCAGCTGCGCGATGACAGCCTCCTCGCAAGATGGTGCGATACCGAGTGCAGTTGCATAGGCATATTGTTGGCTGTCGCTACCGAAGCGGTCCAGACATCCATAGCGTTCCCTTGCTTTTTCGGCGGCTTCGACATCTGTTCTTTCAAGATAGTCGATGACCTCCTGCGCTGAGCGGTAGAGGCTATAGAGGTCTAGACCAAAGAAGCCGACCGGGGCTGATTCCAGACCTTGGGACTCGTTGTGTGCTTTCAACCACCCAACGAAGTCGAGAACATCGGCATTGGCCCACATCCAACTAGGGAAGCGCGTGAAACCGCGTAGTGCATCGATCGCCTCGTGGTCATTACTTTGGCCACGTACAAATCGGTTGACCTGATAGGCATCCGGCCAGTCGCCTTCGATGGCAACAGCCTTGAACCCCTTGTTACGTATCAAGAGTTTGGTGATTTGGGCGCGCTCGCGATAGAACTCATGCGAACCGTGCGTAGCCTCGCCAAGTAAGACAACGGTCGCATTGCCGACCAGAGCGAGCAGATCCCCGTAGTCGTCGCCCGTCTCAAGTAAAGGCCGTGCCGCCTCCTGTAGCACATGAATTTTATAAGCTTCTGATTCGATGTTAACCATTTGGCTGCTCCTTCTTTCGTGATCCGAAGAGTGAGAATGCGGCTTGTCACTTCTATTCCATTGCTTGCAGCCAACGTGCCATTTTGAACGCTGATAACTCTGACAAAAATTGCGGCCCTTTGGGTTGGGTGGGCGGCACAAGATTTTTGTCTCTCATGATAAATATGGCAGAAGGATTGCAGGAGCATTGCGATGACCAATGGAGCGATAGGTGCCCACAAACGAATCCAATCCAACGAGCAAAGTCAATTCAAAGATTGACCGTCCAACCAATTTTCGCTGGAATATTGGCTACATTTTACTCGCGGCCGCCACTTTTTACCTGGTCAATGACTACGTCCAGCACCGAGGTCATGCCAAGACCATTCCCTATAGCGAATTCCTCTACGATCTCGAAGCAGGGCGGGTCGGGAGTGTGATGCTCTCCGATGCGGTCCTCACAGGTGAGCTTAAGAGCGGCAAGGATGGTGAGGCACTATCGGCTTTTGTGACAATACCCTTTGACGATCCGACACTGGTGCAAAAGCTTCATGAGAAGGGTGTTACTTTTCGACGCCAGATTTCGAACTCTTTTTTTACGACGATTCTTTCTTGGGTGGCGCCGCTTTTCTTCTTCTATTTACTTTGGACCCTCATCCTCAGGCGGGCTTCGCGCGGCCTGGAGGGCGGACTTCTCTCGCTTACCAAGTCTAAGGCCAAGGTCTTTATGGAAAAGGACGTCAAGACGACCTTTGGCGATGTCGCCGGCGTCGACGAGGCCAAAGAAGAGTTGCGCGAGGTCGTTAACTTCCTCAAAGAGCCCCAACGCTATGCGCTACTCGGAGGACGGATACCCAAAGGCGTTCTGCTAGTCGGTCCGCCGGGGACCGGCAAAACGCTTCTTGCGCGGGCGATTGCTGGTGAAGCAGATGTTCCCTTTTTCTCCATTAATGGTTCAGAATTCGTTGAAATGTTTGTCGGACTCGGAGCTGCACGTGTTCGCGACCTTTTCGAACAGACGAAAAAGAACGCCCCATGCATTCTTTTTATCGACGAAATCGATGCTCTCGGCAAGTCGCGTGCGCTCGGCCTGGGTAGCCTCGGTGCCAATGATGAGAAGGAGCAGACGCTCAATCAGTTGCTTGCCGAGATGGACGGGTTTAACCCCCAGGAAGGGGTTATCTTGCTTGCAGCGACGAACCGTCCAGAAATCCTTGATCCAGCGCTGCTCCGAGCCGGTCGGTTCGACCGTCAGGTCCTGATCGGGTTGCCGGACCAAGCCGGTCGTGCCCAGATTTTGGCGGTGCATTTGAAGAAGATCAAGGTCGATGAAAAGCTTGACGTCGCGAAGGTCGCGGCCTTAACGCCCGGTTTTTCGGGCGCCGATCTCGCGAATGTAGTGAATGA
Organism: Pseudomonadota bacterium; assembly: GCA_026390445.1. GTDB lineage: Bacteria > Bdellovibrionota_B > Oligoflexia > Oligoflexales > CAIYRB01 > CAIYRB01. The sequence continues at coordinate 6,049 of JAPLFX010000251.1, read as the reverse complement.
GGCCGCACTTGTTGCGACACGCCGCGGTGCCGAATGCGTGGCCGAAGCGGATTTCACCCAGGCGATTGAGCGAATCGTGGCTGGTTTGGAGCAAAAACGGCTCATGATTCCGTCGGAAAAAAAGCGGGTAGCCTATCACGAAATCGGCCACGCTGCCGTCGCACTTGCGCTTGGGACCACCGAAAAGGTCCACAAAGTGAGCATCATTCCGCGCGGCATCGGGTCGCTCGGTTACACACTTCGTCGCCCTACCGAGGACCGATACCTGCTTGACGAGGGCGAATTAATGGCAAAGATCGCCGTACTTCTCGGCGGGCGGGTCGTTGAAAAGATGATTCTCGGTATGGTCTCGACCGGGGCTGCCGATGACCTGGCAAAGGCCACTGATTTGGCGATGTTAATGGTTACTAGTTATGGGATGAGCGAGCGTCTTGGTTTGGCGGTCTATGAAGTCGCGCGACCAAAATATCTGGCATCATTCCCGACGGCTGAGGGGACACGTGGAACCAGCGAAGCAACGTCCCGCACGATTGATGCCGAAGTCCGGCGCATTCTGGACGCCGCCTATACGATGGCGATGCAGGTCATCAAGGATCACCTGCAATTCGTTCACGCAGCGGCGGAGCGCTTGTTTGCGGTAGAAACCCTCGACGAAAGTGCTCTGCTGAACCTTTGGAGTGCAGGGTCCCCGGCGTTAACCTCGTTGCCGGTGCCCCTGAGCCTGGTGACAACTGGCGTTTCAACAGACATCACGGCCCACTAAAGGGCTGCATGCCATTAGTTGGGGCCTGAGGAGAGCTGAGTCTAACACCCGATGTAGCACTGCATTTGGCGGTATGCGTCTTGGCTATGATGGCGTCAAGGGCGGGGACAGGTCCGAGCAGACGTGTGGTAATTGCCACTATAGGTGCAAATATTGCGCTGCATTTGACTCGTTCATGGGGTTCCGGGGGCTTTCGCGTGTAATGCGTCGGCGGCATTGATCTTGCATAAACATGAAAAACTCCATGTCCCCTTTTCAATTTTACAAGGACCAATGGGTATGACCTCGAAACGCCAAAAGAGCAGCGCCCTAAAATTCATTTTGGGGTTCGATGAGATCGCCTACGAAGACGTACCTGTCGTCGGTGGCAAGAACGCTTCCCTCGGAGAGATGTTTCGGGAGCTGGGTGCTGAAGGAGTCAAGATACCGCCTGGCTTTGCGGTGACGGTGGCGGCCTATTGGCGTCACTTGGACGAGGGTCGACTGCGGCCAAAGATTGAGGATTTGCTGACAAGGATCAATCGAACGCCAGAGGAACTTCAGGAAATCGCTGCCAAAATTCGCCTTATGATCCTCGACGCGCCCTTGCCCGTCGATGTCGCCGCCGAAATCACTCAAGCCTATGATCAGCTTTGCGAGCGGAGCAATGCCTTGGTCGATGTTGCCGTGCGCAGCAGCGCCACTGCGGAGGATCTGCCCGATGCGAGTTTTGCTGGGCAGCAGGAGACGTTTCTTAATGTTCAAGGGAAAGCGGCTCTGTTAGAGGCCTGCAAGCAATGTTTTGCCTCGCTGTTCACGGACCGTGCCATTTCCTATCGACACGATAAACATTTCGACCACTTTAAAGTTGGTTTATCCGTAGGTGTTCAGCGGATGGTGAGGTCAGATCTAGCAACTGCTGGGGTCATGTTCACGCTGGATACGGAGACCGGATTTCGCGACGTGGTGCTGATCAATGCTGCTTATGGTCTTGGCGAATCGGTGGTTCAGGGGGCCGTTGACCCGGATGAAATCTATGTCTTCAAACCTACCCTAGCTCTCGGCAAGCGACCGATTCTTCGGAAACGGATTGGCAGCAAGGAATTCAAGATTATTTACGACGCTGGGGCCGGTAAGCGGACGCGCACTGTGCCTGTTGGGGACAGCGATCGCGAAAAGCTCTGCGTTTCTGACGATGATATTCTTCAGCTAGCGCATTGGGCGTGCCGCATCGAGAAGCACTACAGTGACAAACGCCGCGGTCCGACGCCGATGGACATTGAATGGGCTAAGGACGGTCGTACCGGCGACCTATTCATTGTACAAGCGCGGCCGGAGACGGTCCATTCGCAAAGACCCTTGCTTCACGCGATGAATTTGGAAATCTTTGAACTTGCCGCCGCCACTCGAGCTGATGCCAAGGTCTTGGTTCAAGGGCGGTCCGTGGGCGACCGGATCGGTGCTGGACCAGCCCGAGTGATCGATGATCCGCGTGACCTCGGTCGGTTGGAGTTGGGAGAGGTCTTGGTGGCGAAGAAGACCGATCCCGATTGGGAGCCAGCGATGAAGCGTGCCGCTGCCATCGTCACCGATCATGGTGGGCGTACTTGCCATGCTGCCATCGTCAGCCGGGAGCTGGGTATTCCTGCCGTGATTGGTACCGAAAGCGCCACCACAACCCTCAAAACAGGCCAGCTGGTTACCATCTCGTGTGCCGACGGTGACACCGGTTTTGTCTTTGAAGGGCGACTACCGTTCAACCGGCGCAAGGTCGACGCGGCAGCACTCAAACCGACGTTCACCAACATCATGCTGAATGTGGCTAATCCAGACGAAGCGCTGCGGCTGGGCTTGTTGCCTAGCGATGGTGTCGGCTTGGCCCGGATGGAGTTCATCATCACCCATGCGATCAAAGTTCATCCCATGGCCTTGGTCAAATTTGATGCTCTGCCGAGTGGGGAGGAAAAACGTGAGATCGCCCGGCTCACGCAGGGATATGCAAGGAAGACGGACTACTTTGTCGATAGACTTGCCGAAGGTGTTGCTATGATCACGGCCGCCTTCTATCCGCGCGAGGTTATCATTAGGTTCAGCGACTTCAAGACCAATGAATACGCGGGGCTTCTCGGTGGAAGTGGGTTTGAACCCGCAGAGGAAAACCCGATGCTCGGTTTTCGCGGCGCTTCACGCTACTACCATGAGCGGTATCGGCAGGGCTTTGCCCTAGAATGTGCCGCTATCCGCCGGGTTCGTGACGAGATGGGACTCGTCAATTTAAAGGTGATGATCCCATTCTGTCGGACGATTGAGGAAGGCAGAAAGGTGCTCTTAGAGATGGAAGCGAATGGCCTGAAGCGCGGTGAACGTGGCCTTGAGGTTTACTGCATGTGCGAAATTCCCAGCAATGTCATCTTGGCGGAGGGCTTTTCCGAAATTTTCGATGGCTTCTCTATAGGCTCGAACGACCTGACCCAGCTCGTGCTCGGTGTTGATCGCGACTCAGAAATTGTGGCGCCACTTTTCGACGAACGCAATAAAGCCGTGACGAGCATGATTGAAAAGGTGATCGAGACGGCTCATGCCAACGGACGGAAGGTCGGCATCTGCGGGCAGGCGCCAAGCGACTATCCGGAGTTTGCCACCATGCTGGTAAGGTTGGGTATCGATAGCATATCGCTTAATCCGGACAGTTTCGTCAGGACCGCCCGCATGGTCGCTCAGGCCGAAGAGACTCACGGAGATCGCTAATCTTCGATCGCTAACACTTTTTTTGATGCGGAATCATGGCGAGTATAAGTGCGGATATCGGCGTCACCTATCGGATGCGAGCAGGAGATCTGGGCGCTCTGTTTTCGGCACTGCACGCCGCTAACTTCCTGACGATCGGACCGCGACTTTCGGGGGGGGGCATTATCCTCGAAGAGCTGAATGGTCCGGAAGATCTACCGATAGGTTGGGGCGATGAGCAGGAAGCGGGTCGCTACCGACTGAGGCGACGAGAGGACCAAGCATTCTTCGGATACAACCTTGGGCCTGAGTCGTGGAAGAAGTTTCTCACGCCGCAACGCCAGCTCCTTTGGCGCGCGCGGCGCCAAGGCGAGACCTTTACCATAGAACAACCTGAACGGCCGAGCGGGGACCCGCAGCAGCTTGCCTTTATCGGAGTGCGCGCTTGCGAATTGGCGGCTATACGGGTGCAGGAGCGAGTGCGAGAAGTCAGCGGCCAGCCGGCAAACGATTTAATAGACGATAAGTACAGGGTCGCGACTCCCTTTCTTGTGGGTGTGACGTGCGCCCAGTCGGCGGCTACCTGCTTTTGTACTTCTATGGGCACCGGACCCGGGCTGGGTCCGCTGGGTTCATCAGGTGTTGGCTACGACCTCGCGCTTACTGAGTTTCCCTCCGAAGATGACCATCATTTCACGATCGAGGTACGCAGCAAAAGGGGCGCTGATATCGCAAGTCGTATTCCAAGGCAGCTTGCAACAGAGGATGAGTGCGACGCCATTCGACAGCAGAGCGACACCACGGCGGCGTTAATGAGGAGGTACCTCAAGCTGGATAAGCCGGCGCAGCTATTCCAAGACAGCCTTGAGCACCCGCACTGGGAGGAAGTGGCCTCGCGTTGCTTAAGCTGTGCTAATTGCACGCTGGTTTGTCCCACTTGTTTTTGTACAAACATCGAAGACACCAGTGACCTATCAGGAGATGTCGCCGAACGATGGCTCCGTTGGGACTCATGCTTCCATTTGGACTTTAGCTATTTGCATGGCGGTAGTGTCCGTCAGACAACGCGGTCTCGCTATCGCCAGTGGTTGACGCATAAGTTGGGTACTTGGCATGAGCAGTTCGGAAGCTCAGGGTGTGTCGGCTGTGGTCGCTGCGTCGCCTGGTGCCCCGTTGGCATCGATCTTACCGTAGAGCTTAAGGCCCTAACTCTTTTGCCGGAAGTGACCGGCTTGCAGACTAGAAAGTACGAGCATCCATGACGACCCAAACGATCGAAAGCCTCATCGGCAGCCATCCCTTTTTTGTCGGCCTGGGAGCAGAGTTCACACGATTTGTCGCAGGTTGTGCCAAGAACCGATACGTGGAAAAGGGCGAATATCTGGCCCACGAAGGCGACGAGGCCGCAGCGCTATTTCTTGTTCGCCGTGGCAAGGTGTCGATTGAGACGAATATTCCTGGACGTGGCGGTGTGATGGTCGAGACTCTAGGCGCTGGCGATATGTCGGGATGGTCTTGGCTGTTCCCACCGCACAAATGGACCTTCGATATTAAAGCCCTTGAAGGAACGTCTTTTGTCGAACTGAATGGCAAGTGCCTCCGCGAGAAATGCGAAGGAGATCCTAGACTTGGGTATGAAGTCGCCAAGCGGCTCGCCGGCATGATGGTCGAGCGTCTGAGATCGACTCGACTCAGACTGCTCGATCTTTATGGAGACCACAGCGCATGAGTCTCGGCCTGTCGATCAATGTCCAGAAGCAGGTTAATGCTCACGGGAATTCCTTTGTGCCAAGGGTCTTCACGGTCATTGGAAAGACTCGGGAGACCGTCGACACCGTGACGATCAAGGCGCGCTGCGGGGATGGCGGCGTGCGGCTTGAAGTTCAACCTGGCCAGTTCAATATGTTATATGTCCATGGCATCGGTGAAATTCCGGTGTCGATCAGCGCCGTAGGCTCTGATGGGGCACTCATTCATACGGTGCGCCGAGTCGGCCCTGTGTCTAAAGCTCTTGGCAATCTCCGCGTCGGTGAAAGCTTTGGGGTGCGAGGACCTTACGGTACACATTGGCCGCTTAAATCCTTGCATGGACGGTCGGTCATGGTCCTGGCTGGCGGCCTGGGACTCGCGCCGCTTAGGCCAGCCATCCATCACTTGCTGAAATTTCGTGATGAGTTTGACGATGTTGGAATCTACTGCGGTGCTCGCTCGCCGGCAGATAGAATCTTTGCCAGCGAGTTTGCTCGCTGGCAAAAGGCAAAACCTCGCGCCACAGGCACCAAATCCATTGAGGCGCGAGTCACTGTCGACCGCGTACCCGACCATGCTAAGGCGGCTTGGCAGGGCGAAATAGGCGTCGTGACTTCGCTGCTACCTCGGTCTCTCCCAGACCCGGGCAACGCAGCGGCATTGATTTGCGGTCCAGAGGTTATGATGCGGCATGCCGTCCAGGATCTGCTCCAACTTGGAATCGCCAAAGAACACATCTATCTATCCTTGGAACGGAACATGAAATGTGCTGTTGGTCTTTGCGGTCACTGCCAACTGAGTCGCTATTTTGTTTGCCGCGATGGCCCCGTG
>JAPLFX010000031.1 GCA_026390445.1 Pseudomonadota bacterium | reverse complement strand
CTGAGCAACGCGTCCTCAACTGCGAGTCGTCGCGTGAATTTATCACGGCGATGACCTACCTGCGCGGGGCCCAGGACATGCGGCTGTCTGAGCCGGTGGCACGCCAGGTGGCCATGGGTGTTGCTGCGGGCTGTACGGGCGCTGCCGGCCGCTTCATTGGCGTGACCGACCTGCTGAAAAAGGCTGGGCTAGACTCGGCTAGTGCCATGGATATCGGTCAGCAGGCAGCGAATCAAAGCGAAGAGGCGGCGGCGGCCTTTCAAAGCGTATTCAAGCAGGCCTTCTTAAAGAGCTACCTCGACCTCGATCTGGCCGATGCCCTGCGCCTGGCGCGCCAGCTGTCTTTGGACTTTGCGGGTGACGCATCGACGGCACGCGATGATTTCACGGCTATAGTAGGCTTTTGCCTGCGTCCGCGGCAGCTAAACTTGCCCAAGCCGGCGTGTGCCAAGCTCGCTAGCCGTATTGCAGGTTATAGTAGTCGGACGGATGAAGACGGCGACAGTGTTGCCGAGCCATTTATCGCGGCGGTCGATTTCCTGACAGATGCTAAGGATCCAAACCTGACCACGGGCGACGCCATGAAGATTGCCGAGGAGCTAGTGGCGGTGAGTCCTTACGCCGTCGATAACTTTCAACAAGCGTACGCTTATGCCGTAGCGCCATCGGGACTGAAATTGGAGCGCAGCGAGGCTGTCCGCTTTGCCAAACAGATCGCCGGACACAGCGCCAGGAATTTAGAAGTCCATCACTAGCTGGAATGCTGGTCCAGCGCGCCTTGTAACCTGATCATAGTAGATGGTGGCGCTGGTGACTGGCCCATAGATGCGCTTTTTGTAGTCCTGATGCGCATTGCCGACATCCTCCCAGTGCTCGGGAAAGATGAGCGGAGCAAAGGCGGCTCCTGCTGCTAGCCCACCGACGACTTTAGTCATGTCGTTGCCGGCGGTGGCAGCGATCAGGCCGGCGATGGTGACGTTGGACACCACGGACAGCCACTTCAAGCGACGCGACAAGGTTGCGGGCGCTTCTAGGGACTCTTCCGCTAGCCGTTGGCGGCTCAGTTGCTCACGCTTTGAGCCGGCTGGCAGATGCTTGATATCTTGCACACCCGCGCCGTAGGGCCGGTAACTCGCCGACAGCCCCGCAGTAGCGCCAATCCAACCCAGGCTGATGAGGACCCCTGCTAGTCCGACCGACTGGACAAGCGGCGTGCCGCTCTGACTTTTGGAGCGACCAGGATCGTGCATCGCTTGAGTCGAGGCAAACAGCGTCATCAGCGCCGATGCCTGCGTCGGTATATGGGCCGTCCAAGGTTGTGCGGATTCGCTCTTGGCTTCCAGCTGCAGTCGTTCGCTAGCTGATGGTGTCACGCTCAGCTCTGGATATTCGAATTCATAGGTTTTGTCCTTGGCGCCGGAGGCCTGGGGCGCTGCAGCAAAAGCAGCCATGGGGGAGCTGGCCAAAATCACAGCGGTCACAACACCATGCACACAGTACGAAACACGCCGACTGGCCATGAAGCATCTCTCCCAATCATTGCAGATGGTTAAAAGCGAGCATATAACATAAACTGATCCCTAGCAACGAACACGAGGAGCCACGGCTATGCCATCAAAGCGCTGCCACTTGGTCGGTCTACTGATATCTGTCACCGCCTTGGCAAACGTTGCCCTAGCTGCCGAGCAGGTCGCCGTCCTGACACGGGCCGAGGGCGACGTTAAGTTGTTTGTCGATCCGGCGACGGTCACCGCTGACCAGAAGGCCTTGCCGCATGCCACCTTTGAAGGCGCAACCTACTCGGTGCGCACAGCCAAAGTCGGCGACCGTCTGCAGCGCAATAACGTCATCCAAACCGGCCCGGCGGGCAAGGCCCGCTTCATCTACCGCAATGGCGATCAGATCACCGTGGCGCCTGGCAGCGCCTTTCGTGTGACGTGGGACGCTAAGAAGGAAGACAAACCGATCTTGGAGTTGTTTTCTGGCAAGATCAGAACACTCATTCAATCCGAAGGGCCACGCACCGGGCTCAAGGTTACGACCAAATCTGCGGTGATGGGCGTACGTGGGACGGACTTTCACGTCGCGGCTTGGTCAAAAACTGGTGGCAGCGAATTGTCCGTGCTGCGCGGTAAGGTCCAAGTCGCGCGCCTCCCGGATCAAGCGCAGCCAGCTCCAAAGGCCGTAGAGGTGAGCAGCGGCTTTTCGGCGGTCATCAAGGCGCCGCCGAGCGGCCCGTCTCAGACAACCGCAAAGGCCGCACCTGAACGGATCGATGTGCAACAAACGCCGCGCGAGCAGCTCGTGGGGATTCAGCGCGCTTCGAAGATTGACAAAGGTACTGGGCCGGTCGAGGCGGCGATTGCCACGCTGGAAAAACAAGCGGTGACGACCGTCATGCAGGATATCAAGAAGGAGGACCCGGGCCTTTATAAGACACTGGTTGCGCAAGGAGCGGCGCCGACGGACACCGATGATATTCAGGCGAAGACGGTTAAAAAGCTATTTCTTGCGGCTCCAAGCCGTAAACCAGGCGTCGCCAAGCCGCAGGAGTCGGACCTGGATAGCGGCGATATCTACGATAAGTACCAGTGGGACGGGGCTGACTAACCATTTGCGGTCGTCCACCAGCCTAATACTTGAGAAATCGAAGAAGTCATGCCTCTTGCTTGGGCCGCGTCAGGCCGGCAAATCGACCCTCATGGAGTCGTTAAAACCAGACCTGGCCTTCAATCTTATGCACGACCCAACGTTTGTACGCTTTAGCCGTAATCCTGGTGAGCTGGAGGAGCGTCTTGGGCCGGGTTGCTGGCTGGCGATTTATCCCGCCTTGAGTCCCCGTTGGATCAACTCGACAGCCATTTCGTTGAGACTCTTCCCGTGTTGAGCGGCCTCTTGAGCTAAGGTCGCATGGAGATTCGACGAAGTGCGCAGCACAAATTTCCCCGAGAATTGGCGGCGACTAACTGGTTCAGGGATGGCGATGCCTTGGTCCTGAGCGGTCTCCAGCCATAACTCGATCGCTTCCTTGGCATTCGCCAAGGCCTCCTCCGGTGTCCCGCCGTGGGTGTGACACTGATCCAACTCCGGCACACGCGCCACGTAGATTTTATCTCGCGGATCAAAGGCGATGTTGACCTGGTATTCTAGGGCTTCGGTGGATCGACGGGTGGTCTTGGCTTTACGTTTCTTCATGTCGCTTCTCGATTAACGGGCGCAAGGCATCTAGGATGTAGTGAGGGGCGTCCTTACTGTGAGCGGCGAGGGTGAATGTCCGACCATTTTTGACCCACTGCTCGTGACTGCCGCGCTGACGGGTCATTTGAAATCCAATGCTCGTCAGCAACGTGCGAACCTCCTGGCAGGTTAGTCGACTACCGGCTAACAGCTTGCTTTTGAGCTTCTCCAGCCTACTCACGGTGAATAGTATCATTGAGTAGTACTATAAGCAAAGCCAAACTCTCCCGAAATGCGTCACTTTGGTGTCAAGGAGCCGTGATCGTGCGGCGACGGAGACCAATGTTTACAGGGTCAGTCATGCTCGAGTCCCGCGACATGATGTGGTCGAGGTCGGACATGGTGGCGCTGCTTTCGGGAGTTTTTTGGCCGACGAGTGAGATCATCGCCCTGGTAGCCAATACGACCAAATTGACATATCATCCAATTTGGTCGCGACCAAATTGGTGTGAACAGCCATTTCGCCTTTATTCGGATATATCTACATGATTTCAGATAGATATCTAGAATCGCAAATAGCGGCCGACCTCACTAAAAAAATGGTCTTCATCGGCGGGCCTAGACAAGTCGGCAAGACCTCCTTGGCTCTGCGGCTGATGGAAGCACACAAGGCTTCGCTATATCTCAACTATGACAACATCATGCATCGCAAAGTCATCCGTGAGCAAAGGTGGAGCCAGGCGGACGGCCTGTTGGTCTTCGATGAGCTGCATAAAATGCCAAAATGGAAGACTTGGATTAAAGGCATCTACGACGTCGAAAAGGCGAACCATCAGATTCTCGTCACAGGCTCGGCTCGGCTCGACATCTACCGCAAGGGTGGCGATTCTTTGCTTGGGCGTTACCACTACTGGCGACTCCATCCATTCTCGATCGATGAGTATCCGGCCTCGATGAGCTTCAACGACGTCGTCAACCGACTGCTCACAGTGGGCGGGTTTCCCGAGCCATTCCTGACCATGGATCAGCGCGACGCCGATCGCTGGCGGCGGGACCGTTTTGAGCGTGTATTGACGGATGACCTGCGGGGTTTGGAGATGATCCGTGACATCAGCTCGTTGCAAGTCCTCTGCGATATCCTGCGCGAACGCGTCCATTCCACCCTCGCACCAGCAAATATCGCCAAAGACCTCGAGGTGAGTCCAAAAACCGTCTCGCGTTGGATCGAAGCTTTGGAAAAGCTGTATGTCTGCTTTGCGATCTATCCGTATGCGGCTAAGGGCCTGACGCGCAGCTTGACCAAGCCACCAAAGGTTTTCTTTTACGACAACGCGGATGTCACCGGCGACCGCGGTGCGCGTTTTGAAAACCTCGTGGCAACGACTCTGCTGAAGCGCCTGCACTGGCTAGAAGACTATGCTGGACGGCGCTGCAACCTGCATTTCTTGCGCGATAAGGACGGGCGGGAGTGCGATTTTCTTACGATCGTCGACAAAAAGCCGGATCTTTGTATCGAGGCAAAGGTTAGCGATGCAACGATATCGCCCGGACTGCGCTACTACGCCGAGAGGATCAAACCGCGACGTGCCGTGCAGCTTGTGCTGGAATTGGAGCGTCCTTATTCCAAGGATGGTATTGACGTCATGGACCTAAAGACCTTCGTCCAATCGGAAAAGGCCTTTGCCCTTTGACAAGGATGAGCCGCTTCATCCTATGTCGGTCGCGGCGCCATTGCGCGGTGGCCGGATCCATCGGTCTACGCGTCCAGACCGGCCAGCCACGGTGCCGCATTTTTTAGGTCCCATGTCTCGTAAGACAGGTTTCGTATTGGTTTTTGCACCAAGAGCACAGGTCGCTCGGTGGGATTCACGGCGGCAAAGGCCGCGAAATTTGGGTGTCCGTCGGGCGAGAGTTTACATTCGACCATCCATCTAGCGCTGGAGCGCTCGACGACGAGAAAGTCCACCTCGGCTCCGCGTTTGTCTCGGAGGTAGTGCAGGGCGCCCTTAATTCCGAGGCTGTCTTGTCGAAACTGCTGATGCTTAAGCAGACTGCAGGCCACCAGGTTCTCAAAACGAGCAGCCACTTGGCCCTCGGGAATTCTCGCCGTGTCGAAAAAGTAGATCTTGGGCTGCTTGAGGATTGAGCCTTTAACTTTTCTGGTCCAGGGATAGACGATAAAAATGACATAGATGGCTTCGAGCGTTTGAATCCAACGTTTGATGGTCGGCGCCGATACTCCGACATCCTCGGCAAGCGATTGATACGATACGGGACTGCCGACCTGAGCCGCCAAACGGTCGACGAGGTATTCGACGCTCTTGACGTCTTGGATCACCGAGACTTCTCGCAGGTCTTCGCGCAGCATACTGTCGACGTGCGATAATCGCCATCGGTCTGCATCCACGTCGTCTCGAGCAAAAAAGGGCTCGGGAAATCCGCCCCGTTTGAGCAATCGGGCCAGGGACTCTTCCGCCGACATGCCAGCCGTAAGCTCTTTCACACTCAGAGGGTGGAGACGCAGCAAATGATGCCTCCCAGCTAGACTTTCTTTGTCGCCGCGTCGCGTCATGTCTAGGCGAGCCGACCCCGTCAGCAACAATCGCGGCCGAACGCCCTCGGTGTCATAGATGCCTTTGATCCACGCCTTCCATCCGCGCATTTTATGAATCTCGTCGAGAATGACGAGGTCGGCGGAGCGGTCCCAAGCCTCATTCTTAATGACGGTCCGGTCCGTGGATCGGTCGAAGTTTAAGTACACCGACCGAGGGGGAGGATAGATCGACTTGGATAGCCACGTCTTGCCAACCTGACGCGGACCGGCTAGCAGGACGATTTTGCTATCAAGGTCTTTCTTAATTAAATCAGACAGATACCTGTTCAATAACCAAACCAACGCGAGTGTTAGAAAAGACTGTACTAAAATAACATGCGCATTACTTTGGTACAAGAGCCGAGCTCCCTCACCCTTGCTTTTCTCTGCGTTGAAGCTCTTTGGCGACCGTAGTCCTGATGAAACTTTGATAGTCGAGGCCATCCAGCTCAGCGTATTTCTGGACAAGCTCAAGAAGAGGGACGGGCCATTTCATATGGATCGGCTTTACTTGGACTTGGCGCGGCGGTCGCCCCATCTTTTTGCCGATGGATTTTTTTACCTGGTCGATGAACTCAAGCTTTTCAGGGTCCGTGATCGGCTTCCACCGGCCGGGATCAACCGATCGACGCATGGATTCTGTGCGCTCCATGTCCGCGATGTCCTCCTCAGGGCTCGCATTTAAGGACTTTCGCTCCTCGTCCTTAGTCATGCGCTTTTTCATAAAAATCCATCCTGTGCTTAAATCGCTGATTTTAGAGACTCGGGCATGGCTCGCTGGTCGCGTGGTACTGAGTCGCGGCGATGAAATTCTAATACTCCAATAAAAACGCGGTTTTCACTTTGAGAACCTTGAGTGTCCAGTAAGGCGTGACGTAAACCTCAATGATCCTTTGACCATCAAGAGTTCGCCCTTTGAGCAGCCAGGTCTCCGGTGGCACATGTTTAGGGTCGTCGGTCGCTACGGGGGCATCACTGGTGTACACGGCGACTTCCACGTCTAATCTACTGATTCCCCTATCATTGATCTTCTGAAGGACCGCTTCGCTGATGCGTAGGTCGAAGTCTTCAAACACACGAGACCCCATTCCTTATCGGACACCCAGGTTAAAAACTTTAACCGAAAGTGACATTTATGTACATTTTAGATATCAAATAATACATGCGGCAGAAGTTCCAGGCATGGCGGCATCCGGTCCCCGCAGCAATCACTGTTTACAGGGTCAGCAATACTGGAGTCCTGCGACATGATGTGAGGGAGGTCGGACATGGCGGAATACAGCGCAACGGTGTGAAAGATCCAGTCATATCAATATGATGACAATTTTTCGATCCTGTTGTATACTATCTTTCGATGCCGCTTCCGCATTCCTTTGAGACCAACCCATGCCCTATATTAAACGCCAGATAGAGCAGCAAATATTGGACGTTGCACGAAACTTCCCGGCGGTCGTGGTGACCGGTGCGCGGCAGATCGGCAAGACGACCCTGCTGCGGCACCTTTTTCCCGATCATCACTACGTCACGCTCGATCGACCTCTCACGGCCGAACAGGCTGATTCAGATCCGGAGGCTTTTTTGGCGGCTCATCCGGCGCCCGTGGTGATCGACGAGATCCAATACGCACCGTCTCTGTTTCGTTATTTAAAACTGCGCATCGATGAACACCGCTCTCGCAAAGGCCAATACCTTTTGACCGGGTCGCAGAAGTTTACCTTGATGCAGGGCGTAGCGGATTCGCTAGCCGGTCGAGCTGCCACCGTCGAACTTGAAGGGCTGAGCTGCCTTGATCTGGCCGCGGCCGGCCACATCAAGCCAAGCACCGAGGCCTACCTAGATATGATGTATCGCGGCTCTTTTCCCGAGCTGTGGACGGAACCTGATCGCCCCGCGGCGGCCTTTTTTGACGCCTATATTTCGACCTATCTCGAGCGCGACGTTAAACAAGTATTGGCGGTTGGCAATCTACGCGACTTTGAACGTTTCTTGCGTGGGTGCGCGCTGCGCACTGGGCAGCAGCTTAACAAATCTGATTTGGCTCGTGATGTTGGCATCAGTGTGTCCACGGCTGGGGAATGGCTCAGCGTGTTAGAGGCCCTGGGTCAAATTCATCTGCTCGAGCCATGGTTTGGCAACCTCGGTAAGCGTCTAGCCAAAGCGCCGAAGCTATACCTGAGCGATCCTGCCCTGGTTTGTGCTTTGTCCGGCTTAACGCGCGAGGCTCTTCCGCAGTCGCCGCTGCTCGGTGCTTTGTGGGAAACCTTCGTGTACGCCGAACTCAGGAAGCAGTGGAGCTTTGCCGGCGTTAAGCCGCGGCTTTGGTACTACCGTGATCAAAGCAACTATGAGCTCGATTTTATCAGCGAGCAGGGTCATGACCTGAGCTTTTACGAGTGCAAGTGGACGAGCTCCCCGTCGACGGATGCGGCCAAAAAAATGCGGCAGGTCGAAAAGATCTTTATGGCAAAGCCTGCTGCGCTTTTTCGGATTAAGGCAAAGACCGTCATCTCGCGGGCGACAGAGGTTTTTACCCATGGGGACATCAATTTCTGTTCACCCATGCAGGGGCTGGTGGCAGGACTGTTTGGCTCGGGTCTAAAATAGTTACCGGGGCTGACTGCGGGGACGATCGATCTCTACCTTTGTGGGATTTAGCGCACCGATGCGTGAAGGCCCATTTTTATGCGAGGTGTTGCCGGAGGATTAGGGGGTTAGCGGAAGTGACTGACCCCCTCCGCTCTCTGCACTTTACAGCTGTTAAACAGCCACTTATGGTCTCTCGTGCCGAACCTGCGTTCAACGGCGACAGCAATCGTCTAATCGACTCATGAGGAGCGAAGCCATGGGACAATTTTTGTTTATAGGTTTTATCAAGAGTATCCATCTACCGAAGTCGAGTAATTATCTGTGCTCCGAGGTCAAGTTGCGCGAGGAGATGGGTCGAAGATTCAACATGTCATTGTTTAACGAGACTGTGGCTGGTGACGAAATCACTTGGCACATTAAGCCAGAGCTATTTTCCGATATAAATCGGGTTGCGGAATTCCTTGAGCGGCAGTGGGTTAGTTTCTTTCGCGGGGATGGCTCTTCAGTGCGACCTCTTGATCCTGACATAAGTGAAATGACGGCCGCGGTAAAGGCCTGCCGATCATACAATGACTTGGCTGAGCTTGCCGTCAGGCCGTATCCGTCGTACCTGTTTCAAGATGCAGCCGAGACTGTCGAGTTTGGTGAAAACTACGCCCCTTTGGCGGCTAAGATTACGTGCCAAACGTTCATCAACACCGGTAAGGTCTATATGGAAGAGTGGTCCAATTTGTTTGCTTATCTTGAGCAGGCGCTGAAAGCGGCCTATGTCGATTACGATTGCGCCAAAGCGATTCGCATGTTTCTTCTCTAGTTGGTGTTCACTTCACCTTGGTCTTGCCACGCTTTACCACCGGCTTGGCTTTCACCACCTTTTTCTTAACCTTTACGGCGGGCGCCTTCCCAGGCTTTTTCACGGCCGCCCGCCCCGACACTCGCTTGCTAAGCGCTGGCATGGGCTCTCCTGCATCGATTTCAATGCCGAACATCGACCCAAGATCCGTGGTCGCCAGCATTTTTCCTTTCGCAGTCTTCGTCTTGTCGATGGCCGCGGGCGTCGATGCCTTAGCGATCAACTCCAAGTGGTCGACTTGACGCAGGACAAACAGCAGCTCGGGCTCGCTATCAAGACGACTACCAACACCGTATAGAGTCGCGGCGACGTGCTTGCACATGGTGGCCCAGTCGGGACAGGAACACTTCAGCGAGATCTGCTTGGGAGCAGGGAATAAACCCCTGTCCGGCGAGGTGACGGTCTCCATCACGGCTCTGGAGAGCTTGCCTTGGAGAAGTTCAACCAGTGAGTCGATCTGCCCGGCGCAATGTTTGATCACGTCTTGCCAGCGGGCCTTATCCACAGGTTTGATCTCGATCTCGACGGTATATAGCGAAGAGCCGCTGACCAGTGCCTTAATTTTGCCGGGAGCAATGTTGAGATCGACGACCGAGCCATTGCGAACGTAGGTGCGGCCACGGGGCAAGCGATTCTCGTAGTCCATATAGGACTCAAGGTTGTCGCACCAGGCCTTACCCCAAAAGCTGGTCGCAATGGTACGACCAACGATGACAACGGGGGTGACCTTCTTGCCCTTTTTGGTCATGGCGGCTATTTTTTTGCCGGCCTCGTGCCGACGCTCGGCTACCGACACGTAAGGCGCCCAGCCACCAAATCCCTGATCCCTAGGCTTACTTTTTCCCCAAGCCAATCGGCACCTCCCACTTGTCTTAAGTCGCCTCGACGGCACTGTTGATGTCGAGGGACACCAACTTGATGAGGGCCTCGTTGCTTAGCTCCGTAAGCACGGCCTCGCCGCCTCCCTCGAGAAGCTCTGTCGCCATCGCCTTCTTTCCCTCGATCATCGCATCGACCTTCTCCTCGATGGTGCCGCGACAGATGAATTTATGTACCAACACGTTACGCTTTTGGCCAATCCTAAACGCTCGATCTGTTGCCTGATTTTCGACGGCCGGATTCCACCAACGGTCAAAGTGGACGACATGTGAGGCCGCCGTTAAATTGAGGCCAGTGCCGCCGGCTTTGAGTGACAAGACAAAAAATGGTGGACCATCATCGGACTGGAATGAGTCGACGAGAGATTTTCTTTTTTTAATCGGTGTGTCGCCGTGTAGGATCAAACCATCCCGGCCAAAAATACTCGCCAAGTGCGCTGACAGTGGAGCGGTCATCTCGCGAAACTGGGTAAAAATGAGCACCTTTTCTTGGCGCAAGGCGATCTCCTCGCAGATCTCGCCTAGTCGCCTAAACTTGCCGCTCGCCTCTGGGTCGAACATGCCGTCGCCAAGCCAGTGCGATGGGTGGTTGCAAATCTGCTTAAATCGCATCAGAAATGACAGGATCACGCCACGGCGCTGGATCCCGTCGACGACTGCGATCTTCTTGGTTAGCTCAATGACCGCCTTTTCGTAGAGACTCGCCTGTACTTTGGTGAGTGGGCAAAAGGCGCGCATTTCGGTCTTCTCGGGCAGGTCGGCGATGATGCTACGGTCGGTTTTTAGGCGCCGGAGGATATACGGGCGGACCAAAGCGCGCAGGGCCGGGTACGGGTTGTCCTGCTCCTTTACGAATTGGGTAAAGACCTTGGTGCTACCAAGAAGTCCTGGGCAGACGAAATCAAAGAGCGACCACAGGTCAGATAGACGATTTTCAATAGGCGTGCCGGTGAGAGCGATCCGGTGGCCAGCTTTTAGTCCTTTGGCGGCGGCAGTCTGCTTGGCGCCTGGATTTTTGATGGCCTGCGCCTCGTCGAGGACAGCGAGGTCCCATTCCATTTCGGAGATCCAGCTAAACCTGCTGAGGAGACCATAGGTCGTGATGGTCAGGTCGGCGCGCTCGATGCTACCGCCTATTTCTGCTTTGCCGTCACTGGCCGACAAAGATGACGGATGCAAGACGAAGCACACTAGAGACGGCGCAAATCTCTCGGCTTCGGCGAGCCAGTTACCGATGAGCGACGCCGGCACGACTAAAAGCGAGTGACACCGCTTCTTTTGCGACTTCAGCAACAGCAGCAACGCCAGGATCTGAATCGTCTTACCAAGCCCCATGTCGTCGGCAAGACAAGCGCCAAGCTTTAGTCGGTGCAGCAGCCACAGCCACTGCACACCCGCCTTTTGATAGGGTCTGAGCGTTGCCTTGAGCGATGTTTTGAGCGTGACTAAGGGGTCAGCGCTCTCGCCGTGTTCATGCACATCCGGACGGCGCAGCCCCTCGAGCGTCTGTGCCAACCACTCACCGGCCACGACGCCTGACCAGTCAACATCCGCTGCTGATGCAGGGCCAACTCGGTGCACACCGCCAAGGCCGGAGGCTCCGGCGAGGAGTCGCATGGCATCGGCGAAGCTAACGCCGTCCTTGGCTACGCTGGCCTGCACACTGCGCCAGTGGTCTAGAACATCGTTTAGTTTGGTCTTGTCGATTTCGACCCAGCGGCCTCTGATGGAGACGAGGCCCGAGGTGCTTTGTTGAATCTTGCGCCACTCGGCCGCAGTCAGTACTTCGCCTTCGAGAGTCAAAGCGACGTTGAAGTCCATCAGGGCATCGAGTCCAAGTCCCGACGGTCCCTTGTTGCCGACCGTCACCCGCACTTCGGGGCGCGGCGGGCGTTTCGCCTGCCACCAGTCTGGTACCCGCACAACGATGCCAGCATCTTCGTAGGTCGGAACGTCCTTAAGGAAACGGTAGGCGTCACTGGGTGTCCAGGCCAGCGGGTGAAATATCTCACCCGCATCGACCATGCTTTTGAGGTTTGAGCTATGCTCCGCGGCCTTCTGGACTGGTCTAAGCAAGGTCAATAGCGCATTTTTATTGCCGGCCCCCGACAACTCCTGAATGGCCCTGCCAAGAGGTAAATGCTGGGCCTTAGCGTTTGCCGACAAGCGATTGGTGTAGGTGGCGAGAAAGGCGAAAGGCTGGGCAGCGTTCTGCTTGTTCTCGGCCAAGTGAAAGCAGACGCGACCGACAAGGTTCCACGCTGGATTCAGAGAGTGCAGAAAATCTTCGGCGCTGCCCTTATGATTTGACATGTCTTCTTGGACTACGCTTAGAAGATCGTTCCAGAGATGCTCCAAGATTTCAGCGGAAAGATATTCGCCGCCGCGCATCGGCGGTGCGGCGTTGGTCAAGGCCAATAGATCAACGGATGGTGGAGGCAGCTCCAGAGTCTTGCGCTTATCCTCAAGATCTGGAATGGCGCACAGCCGTGCCAAAAAAGTACGGCCTAGGTCCCGCCAAAAGGCTAGCGCTGTGGGAAGATCTGTCGCTAGATCAACACTAGCCAAGTGTAAAAGTCCTGCCGCAGGTCCGACGTGAAACGCCGCGAGGATCTGGCTGGCGACGCTGCGAGCGACCTTGAGTGAAATCGGCTGATCGTCGTCCTGCGCAAACTCAACTTGGATGCGGCCTTGCGGCGTCAGGGTGACCGATAGTCCAACCAGGTCCTGCTTTCCCTGCGCATTTTGCAATATTCGGTCTCCAATCTTTGTTGCCGGCATGGGCTTCACGTGTACTGCTGCAACCATGCCGATCTGCGCCGGGAGATATGACCGAAAGTTGTGGATGAGCTGAAGAGAAAGGCGGCGTAAACTCAGCTTGTTACGACCAAGTAGCAAGCACTCGAACCCGAGCCAAAGAGCTTTACGCCATGAAAGAAGCTACCAGCAACGTCATTAGCCTGCCAAGGCAAACACCGGATCCGTTGACCCAGATACTCCGCCAAGGCGCCCAGCGCATGCTGAGCCAGGCCATTGAAGCCGAGGTAGCTGACTATCTAGCTCGCTAGGCCGCTGAGGTGGACGACCAAGGCCGTCGCCTGGTTTACTCGCCATATGTGGTTGGCGGCGCCCGCCATGATATGCTACTATAGCAGTAGATTTGGCACTAATTTGTTTGAATCTACCGTTCACGCGTGATTTTTTTATTTAGAATGTTGCAAAAATATCGAAATGGAGGTCTTTTTGTGCCAAAAAGACATAATATAACTCTTTTATGTAAGATACTGAAATGAAAGAAGATAGCTCCCTTCAGGAGGTGCTAGGCATCGGCGATGAGCTCCGTCTCCTGGCTAATCGACTGGATGAGTTGGGGCGTAACCGCGAGCAAAAGGCCTTTAGGCCCGTAGCAGAGATCAGCGATGCTATTCACCACAGTCGTAAGGATCAGGGCCTGACCTTGCGGGGCCTGGCAGCTTTAGCGGAGATCAGTGTGGCGACACTGCAGAAGATTGAGAACGGCGATCTATCGATCTCAGTTAAAATTCTGAACCGCACCGCCAATGCCCTGGGTCTGTCGCTATGGATCGGATGATCCGTGCAATGGTGCTCTATGGAGAGCAAGAGGCCGGAGTGTTGTGGCGGGACCAAGCAGGCTTTGGCTTTCAGTATCTGCCGCAATATTTGGCTGGGCGTGACGCGGTACCTGTTGCGTATACCCTCCCGCTGAGGCAGGACGCCTTTCTTGCTAAGTCACTGTTTCCCTTTTTTCAAGGTCTGGTCGCGGAAGGGTGGTTGCAAACACAGCAAAGCACCAGTCAGAAAATCGATGAGCTCGACTATTTTACCCTTCTTATCCGCAACGGCGTCGATCTGATCGGCGCCGTCAGCGTCATAGAATTGAAGTGAGTCCGATGGTTTGTTTAACCTGTCTGAAGGAGCTTTCGACGACCGCGGGACAGGAGCATCATGACTCCTGTCTGCGTCGACTATTTGACACAACTGCGGTGCGGTCACGTCTGGCTTTCACCCGGGCAGAGGTCTTTCAGGATTTTCGCGCTATCCACACCCGGAGGATGTCGATCTCAGGTGTGCAGCCTAAACTGATGCTGCATGTGGAGGACAAGGAGCTACGGCCGGTGGCCACGGGTGGGCGATATATCCTCAAGCCCAGTCCTGAGAGCTTTCCTGGTGCGGCGGAGAACGAGCATGTGTCGATGCTACTAGGGGCTCTGGCTGGCGTGGACACTCCAACGTGCAGCTTGGTTCGCTTTGCTGATGGGGAATTAGCTTATCTAGTGCGACGGTTTGACCGCGCGCCCAACGGCGACAAAATCCATCAGGAAGACTTGACCCAAATCCTGGCCATTTCTCGCACCACCGACGGAGAATTTAAATACGGCCGCTCCTACGAGGAAGTCGGCGAGACGATCTACACGGCTACCGACGGCAAGCTCGGCGTGGTCCTGCGCTTTTTCGAACGGGTCGTCTTCAACTACTTGATCAAAAATGGG
This sequence comes from Pseudomonadota bacterium, assembly GCA_026390445.1. GTDB lineage: Bacteria > Bdellovibrionota_B > Oligoflexia > Oligoflexales > CAIYRB01 > CAIYRB01. Next base: position 107,397 of record JAPLFX010000031.1, on the reverse strand, counting down.
GACTATCACTTAAAGAATATTAGTCTGCGCCGTGGTCCTGGTACCAAAGGTTTATCTTATACCGACTTAACTCCAAACTATGACAGCCTCAATACGTCGCTTTATAGTCCTAAGGAGCGCGTCACCGCGCTCGATATGTACAAAGACGGCGAATATAGCTCGAGCTACCAAATGCTCGGGTTTCACTGCCAAGTCGACTTTGTCGAACTAGGTCGGCGCATGGGTCTTCCGACTAAGGCGGCCGTGCAGGCGATCAGTAAGGTGGTCAGAAAAAAAGATCAGATGAAACAGCTATTGCGTGCGAGTTATATGGCGCCGATTAGGCAGGCGCAATTCATTGCTGACGTTGATGAGCGGGCTATGGCTCTTGGTATGGTGCCGTGAATTTTAGACAAGATTAGGGGGTTAGCGGAAGTGACTGACCCCGACCGATCCCGGAGAATCGAGGGGTTAGAGCAAGTGACTGACCCCCTCCGCTTCGGAGAATCGAGGGGTTAGAGCAAGTGACTGACCCCCTCCGCTTAGCCAGGCTGTAGTCCCAGCCGCTCTTGCTGGTACTTCCCGTCTTGGACTCGCTGACACCACGATTCTCGCTGTTCCAGATACCAAAGCACCGTCTTGCGTAGCCCCGAAGCAAACGTCTCCTTCGGTACCCAACCCAAGTCCCGCTTGATCTTACTAGCATCGATCGCGTAGCGAAAATCATGGCCAGGACGATCTTTGACATAGGTAATCAGACGGGTCGTTGGCGGTACTCCCCGCTCGGGTCTTAGCTCATCGACCATGCTGCAAATGGTCTGGACCACCTCGAGGTTACTGCGCTCGCTGTTACCGCCGATATTGTAGGTTTCGCCGACCTTGCCGCGCTTGAGCACCTGCCATAAAGCCTCGGCGTGATCGCCGACGTAGAGCCAGTCGCGGATGTTGTCGCCCTTGCCGTAGACCGGTAGGGGCTTGCCGGCGAGGGCGTTCAAGATCATCAGCGGAATCAGCTTTTCGGGGAATTGATACGGGCCGTAGTTGTTGGAGCAGTTGGTCGTGACGATCGGAAGGCCGTAGGTGTGATGCCAGGCACGGACCAGATGGTCGGACGAGGCCTTGCTCGCGGAGTACGGAGAATTGGGCGAATAAGCGGTGTCTTCGGTAAACAGGCCTTCAGCACCTAGGGTGCCGTAGACTTCGTCGGTCGAGATGTGGTGGAAGCGAAAAGCCTCGCGCTTTGCTGCTGGTAACTGGTGCCAATAAGCGCGCGCGGCCTCCAGAAGGACATAGGTGCCGACGATGTTGGTCTCAATAAAGGCCGCTGGACCATCGATGGAACGGTCGACATGCGACTCAGCCGCTAGATGCATGATGGCATCAGGCTGGTATTTGGCGAATAGGGTCTGCATGGCGGACTGGTCGCAAATGTCCGCGCGTTCAAAAGAATAACGAGGTTGGCCAGCTAACCCAGGCAGCGACTCGAGATTGCCGGCGTAGGTAAGCTTGTCGATGTTGACTAGGTGGACACTGCTATCAGACGCCAAATGTCTGATAACCGCTGAGCCGATAAATCCAGCGCCGCCGGTGACAAATAAAAGCATGGAGCACCTCAACTTTGAGGTGCAACTGTAGTTGGATTCTGCGCCAAGCTCAAGGCTGTCCGCGCAAAAAGCCTCGCACATGCTCGATCGCCGAGCGTCCCATTGCCAGCACCGCCTCTTCGGTATTGCCGCCAATATGTGGCGTAAAATACAGTCGGTCACACCCACTCCACCGCTGCATGTCGGCGGGTTCCTCAGGGAACACATCAGCGGCAAAGCCACCAAGCCGGCCGCAGGCGACGGCCTGACAAGTGGCCTCGACGTCCACCACCTGGCCGCGTGAGGTGTTGATGATGAGGGCGCGGTCTTTGACCTTGGCGATCGCCTCGGCGTCAAACATGTGCCGCGTCAGCTCCGTTGCCGGGACGTGAAAACTGATGAGGTCGCAGCGGCGCAGGAGCTCGTCATAGGTCACGGCCTCGATGCCCAGTGCACCAGCCTCGGCGCTTTTGTCGGCGATGTCGGTAAAGACGATGCGCGGGGCAAGGCTTCGCAAGACGGTCACGAGGTCGCTGCCGACATGACCAAGGCCGACGATGCCGACGGTGAGGTTGCTGAGTTGGATGCCGCCGTTTTTCACCCATAGGCCTTGGCGCATCTCACTAATGGCGGCGTTGACGCGGTGAAAATGTCCGAGGGCAAAGGCCAAGACGAGTTCGCTGACCGAGCGTCGGTTGACGCCGCCGGTCCAGCCGAGACCGATGGCGCTTCGGGCTAGTAAGGGCACGTCTACATTGTCGAGGCCGACGCCGTACTTCGCGACAAAGCGTAGCTTGGGGCAGCTTGCGAGCAGGGCCTGATCGATGAGCTCGGTGCCGACGATGGCGATACTCGCATCGGCTAGGAACGTAGCGAGTTCCGTCGAACGCAGGACGCGGCCGCTGGTGTTCAGCTTAAGCTCGAGTCCTAGTTGCTCGAGCTCCCTGACCAAGGTGGGGTTCTTGGCAAAGCTCGCGGCGGATACGGCGATGGAGTGATGCGGGTGCTTGTTCATAGGGTACCTGGCGGCCGGACCGCGTGGGTGAAAGTGACTCTATCGTCTAAACCAGGCGGTTAAACTATACCGCTCCCTATGGCTTGTCAGGACTTCATGAGGAACCGTCTCACTTAAAAAGCAGGCCAGCGTGCCGCCGTGAGGGTCGATCTCTACCTCGATATTGGCTGCGGCGTCGGCTGCGGTTTCAGCTTGGTACAGGCGAAGTTGTCCACCGTCTGTGTGGTGGTAGTCAGGAGTCATATAAATGATGCAAGACAGGACTCTAGCGGATGTACCTTGAAAGTTATCCACATGTTTTGCATAGGCGCCGCCGGGGCGGTAAAGCGTGAGGTGAGCCTCGACGCTGCGAAGACCGAGAAAGAGCGAGCGATTGAGTGCAAGCTGCAGCGCGTGAAGATGAGAAAGGGCGAGCTCCTGCGGCGGTGTCAGCTTGGTTTCATCGATCCAGTAGATGAGGTCGGAGCGGACCGAGGCGTCGACCTGTAGCTGCTCGCCGCGCCCAATCCCTGCCGGGTGCATAAGTCCTTGTTGCTGCAGCGTGCGGATATTCGCCACGAGGTCTTGGCAGATGCCCCCGTCAAGAAAGTCTGGGACGACGACCCAACCGCGTTCGGTCAGGCCCGCGCAAACACTCTCAATCTTGGCGTCAACCCGGTCCACGCTAGGCGTCCATCACCGGCTTATCGCCACGGGCGACCAGGTCGGCCAGCAAGATGCCTTGGCCAGCCAAGGACTCGGTCAAGCGGGCGTATTCAACCCCCGCACTCAGCAGGTACTGGCCGCGACGCTGACATAGCAGCATGCGGTTTTTTGGCGTGTGCGCTGACGGGACAAACTCGGTCGCCGTTACTTCGTAGCCGCGGCTGCGGCTCAGTAAGAGGCGCATGGTGTCGGTGATGTGAGCGGCTGTTTCGCGGCGCAGGTTCGCGGTTTTGAAGATTGGACTAAACGGATGTTCGTCGACGCCGCTGAGGTCCTTCCACTTTTTCGCCAGCTCGGCATGGCAGCACGGAGCTACTGCCATAGCATCTACCTTATGCTGAATGCCGAAGGCCAGGGCTTGGTCCGATGCGGTGTCGCAGGCATGAAGCGATACTAAGAGGTGCGGTCTGCCGATTTCATCTTCAGGGTAAAGAGCTGCAAAAGCATCGTCCCAAGCGATATCGGCAATACTTCCGGCGCTAAAGCGTACGAAGTCTTGCAAGCCTAGCTTGGCGGCGCGATCACGGCTGGTGGTGATGAGCTTGGCATTGCTGTCGATGCCGACGATACGGCATGAGCTGTTTAGCTTTTCTTTAAAATACCAGCCCAAAAGCAGCGTCAAAAACGAGGTGCCACAGGCGGCATCGACGATGCGCACCGTCGTGTGCCGTTCTTTTAGATCGTCGAGGATCGGCTTGAGTAACATCAGCATGTGGTTGATTTGCGAGAATTTACGGACGGCATCGGCCGGCATCGACGCGTCGGCATTGAGCAGTCCAAGGACGCGAAGCAGATCAGCGGCTTCGCTAGGCTTGATCAGCCAGTGCTTGCCGCCGGTGACCTTAGCTTCTCGCTCCTTGGTCCAGTGGCTGGCGACGCGGCTGGCAAAATCAGTGGAGGGGCTCTTGTTCGGACTGGATGTTGGCTGTTCCACGTAGGTCTTCCTCGCTGAGGTTGGCTAGATCGGCAATGAGTCTTTGATCGTCGGTCCAGCCTTCAGCGACCGCGACTTGCAGCTCGAGAAACACCTTTTTATCGAAGTGATTCTCAAGCGAGGCGCGCGCTGCGGTACCGATGGACTTGATGCGTGCGCCACCTTTGCCGAGCAAGATCGGCTTGTGGCTGGCGCGGCTCACGACCGCGGTGGCTCGCACCACGACGAGGTCGCCTTTGAATTCAACGGCGGTGACTTTAACAGCCGTGCCGTAGGGGATCTCCTGACTGAGCTGACGGAAGATCTGCTCGCGGATCAACTCGGCGCAGATGAAATAACGCGGCATATCGGTGAGGTCGTCGTCGGCAAAGAGCCAAGGACCTTCGGGTAGATGATGAGCCATGAATTCGCGCAGTTCAGCGACGTCTTCAGGACGTTTACCAGAAAGTGGCACAGGGTCTGGCTGAAGCAGGCGAGAGGTGAACGCTTCATTGCCCTCTTCGGCCAGGAAGGCTTCTAGTGCCAGGCTGATTCCGGCGAGGCTGGCCGCACGTTCGGCCTTGATGATGGCATCGGCCTTGGAGGCGATGATCACGACTGGGGCCTTAGTGGTGGTGAGCACGCGGCTGAGAAAGCGGGCGTCTTCGGCGGTGAAACCGACGATGATATCGACGAGGTAAACCAAAAGGTCGGCTTCGCCGGCGACCTGAAGTGCCACGCGGTTCATCATCGTGTTGATGACCGATTGGCCCTTGTTGCGGTGGAGGCCGGGCGTGTCGAGAAACAGCAGCTGGGCGTCTTCGTGCTGGGCGATGCCGAGGATCCGGTTGCGAGTGGTCTGGGGCTTTTTGCTCACGACCGCTAGTTTGTCGCCGACCAGGGCGTTGAGCAGGGTGCTTTTTCCGGCGTTGGGACGGCCTAGGAGGGCAATGTATCCACACTGTTGCGGCATGGGGAGGAGCTTTCTAAGACGGAGGTGATCGCGCATTGGAGCGCCGAGGGCTGTAAAGGTGGCGGATCATACATTATTATAAAAATATGACAATATATTTAATGGATTTTAAATGGGGGGCGTGGCCATGAGCATGAGATGGTGCACCCTCGTCCTTGCTGGCATGTTGGGATGGCAACCCGCTTTAAGTGAGGCAACGCCCATGGAATGGTCCGACATCCTTGCCCTCCCGCAAACGCCTGCCGATGCAAAGATTGCGTATGGCAAAGAGTCGAGTCAGTTTGGTGAGCTGCGTTTGCCTAAGGGCCCGGGGCCTTACAAGGTGGCCGTACTGATTCATGGCGGCTGCTGGGAATCGGCCTACGGTCTCGACCATGTGCGTAGTTTGGCTGGCGCGATTACGGCACTGGGCTTTGCCACCTGGAGTCTCGAGTATCGGCGTTTAGGCGAGATAGGCGGTGGCTGGCCAGGGACTCTGTTGGATGTCGGAAGCGGGGTCGATGCCCTACGCGGTCTGGCCAAGACCTATCCCTTGGACTTAAAGCGCGTGACGGCTGTCGGGCATTCGGCGGGTGGGCATCTGGCTCTTTGGGCAGCGGGGAGGTCTGGATTGGCTGCCACGAGTGATGTGGCGCAAAAGGATCCTTTGGCGATTCAGACGGTGGTTGGCCTGGCTGCGATTTCGAATCTGGAAGTTTATAGCGGGGCGAAAGGGTCATGCAATGAGTCGGCGCTTCGGTTGCTCGGCGGCGTAGCCAGCAAGGTGCCGCAGCGCTACCGTGATGCTTTGCCGACATTGCCAGCTAGTACGACCGTTCACCTGGTCCATGGCAGCGAGGATGCCATCGTGCCGATTGAGATGTCGAGGGCGTACGCGCGCACGCGGGCGCAGTCGCATGCACCTGGGAACTTATGGGAAGTCGCGGGGGCTGGGCATTTTGATGTGATTGGGCCAGGCTCCCGGGCTTGGCCGCAGGTGGTTAAGGCACTAGGCGAGGCGCGATAGGCTCAGCGTAGTTGCGCGGTCCTGGCTGCAAAGTGACGATCGGCCAGACGATCAGTCCCAACACAAGGCCAATACCGAACCCCATGGCGTGCGCTAGATAACTCGTCGCCGGCTCGAAGGTGGTTGGAAAGAGCAGTAGCAACGATACGCCGAGGGCGCGCATAAAACGCACCGGCGGTTTTAGGTTGGTTTCAAAGCGCATGTACAAGACGAGCCACAAGGCGACCATGCCGTAGAGCATGCCTGACGCTCCGAGTAGCCGCTCTTGCGCTTCGTAAAAATGCACCGTCGCCAGGTTGCTTAGGACGCCGACAAGCAGTGCTGCCCCGGGAAAGATCCACGGGCCAAAATAGGCGTATAGGTACCAACCAAAGATTAAAAACAACGGCGAATTCGACAGCAGGTGACCGATGTCGGCATGTGCAAACAAGGCCGTCGCGAGGCGCCAGTTTTCGTGGTGGCGAAAGACGCGGTCGCCGCTGACCCAGAGGCCGTCGGCCTTAGCCTCCCTCCAGTCATGCAGGCTCACGACCCAAAATATGAGAAATAAACCGAGTGCTGGTCGGAGGTCGCCGGCCTGCGGCCTGCGGTCAAGCGGTCCAGGAAGCTTCGGCGGACTGGGGAGAAAATCATCGACTTCGGGGCGGTAGCCCCCCTCGAGCAAAGCGGCGCCTTCTTCGCCGGCATAGATGGCATCGTATTCGATGTGAGTGGGGTGGTGTCTATAGATCGAGGTGGTGTCGTAGACCGATGGCGACCTTGGCGGGACAACCGCGGTCTTACGTTCAAAAAGCAGGGATTCCCGGTGTCGACGAAATCGCGGCAGCCGGTACCTACGCATGCTTATAAGCCCTCGCCGTCCAGTTGCTCCAGATGCTCACGAAGCAGGGTGATGGTGCGAAACTTCTTAAGGATCAGGGTCCGCTTGAGGCCGAGGATAATGCCCTTGGCTGCGGCCGGCTGTTTAGCGTAGCGCGCCTTACCGCCGATGATGTCGTAGAAGATGCGCACCAGGTCATAGACATCGTCGCGGATATTGCTGACGCTGGGCTGTCCCCAGTGGAAAAAGTCGAGTAGCTTGACGTCAAAGCCCAGTCCGCGGCGGCGCATGATGACGTTTCCAGCGTGTAAATCCCCATGGTAGTCGTAGAGGCGGTGAATCTGTTCGATGGCGACCGCTAGCGCATGCAGCAAATGCAGCGCCTGAAAGACGTCGAGGCGCTTGCCTGGTTGCGACGCGACGAATTCCTGGAGGATCTCGCCTTCGACATAGTCGGAGACGAGAAAGGAGATGTCGTGACCACCGTAGTGGATCGTCTCCTGAGTGTGGTACTGGATGAGGGCTGGGCAGTCGCGCAACTTATGCAATTTGCGCGCATAGAAGTTGATCGTCTTGTTGCCCTTGTTGCGCTCTGGATAAAAGAACTTCGCCGCGCGCTCGATGCCTGTGGCCGTTTCACGAAGTAGATAGACCTCGCCCTCCCAGCCAGCGCCAAGTCGAGAGATCACCTTATACTTTTTGGCTAGGATATGGCCGGCACGAAAATCGAATGATTCGATGACGGCTTTTTCTGATTTCGCCACCTGGAGCACCACCGAGAAAAAAAGGGCTGCTACGGTCTCTCATCATACACGAGGGCTAGGCGCCGCACCACTCATACGCGGGAGCCGCCAGATGGAGGTCGGTCTAGCCTTTGACCTCGCTGACCAGGGCGTTATAAAGCAGGCCGATGTCGTTATTGGCGTGGTGCAGCCGCTCGAGAATGACGCAGCCGATCTTGCGGATAATCGGTAGCGCCCAGTTTGGATGGTCGTGGCAGAAGATCTCAAAATCACGGCGCTGAAGCACCAGGCAACGGCCGTCGGATTCGCAGCGGATGGTTGCTGAGCGGACGTCGTTTTGCAGCAGGGCCGCTTCGCCGAAGAAGGGGTGATCCTTAGCGTCTAGGAGGGCCACCGGGAAGGCCTCCTTGCCGGCGATGGATTTAAGCACCTTGACCTTGCCGGACATGAGAAAGAAGGCCTCGGAGCCCTCGGCGCCTTCTTTGAGCAGCGTGGTCCCGGTGGTGAATTCAAGCGGCGACATTAGGGCGGCAATGCTGTCGATGGCGCCTGGTTCCTTGTGGATGTCGTGAAATAGGCGGACCCTGTTTAGCCAGGCGACGAAGCTTTCGCCACCCGGCTCGGAGCCTGTAAAAGTGTGGGTTGGTTGTGGGATAGCCATGTCGAGGTCCTAGGTGTCTGTGGTTGAGTCAGGCCGCCACGGTGTCGCGGGATGCGGGCCGATCAGGACCGTTTAGGTGGGCGCTTGCGGCGTGCTCATTGAACAGCACGATAGCGGCGCAGCCCTTGCCAATGCGAAAGTCGTCGCGCGGATGAAACACTGGATTGTTGCAGCGCAGCGACTTGACGCCCTTGAGGTTCTCGATCAGGCGACCGATGCTTGGCGTCCTTTGCGCTTCCTGGAAGGCAAGCTCTTTGATTTGGTGCGGGTTGCCGGTGTTTTCCAAGACACCCAGCACCAGCATATCTGTATGCAGGTTTTGAAATTCGGTGCGAAAAACTCCATAGGTCGTATCGACCCAGCGCTGGTCGATAGGCTGTGTCGTGATGTAGGCCCCAGTGCGCGGATCGACCAGGTCGTGGAAGACGTTGACTAGGCCGGTGCCGCTAGAGGCGCTGCCCAGCAGCAGGCGACTGTACTCGCGCGGATAGATGATCTCGCCGACGCCGGCCATTTTGAGATAGTGGTCGAGGCTAGGGTCGATGATCTCCGCTGCGACGACCGTGCTCTTGGCGATGTTTGACAGGGCAATGGCGGTCATGATCGTCCGAGCGTCGGCTTCGGTGGCATTGGGTTTACGCCCGTCGGCCCCGGTCGAAGTATCAGCAAGGATCAGTACCTTGCGTGCTGATTGCGGCGCGGCGCGCTCAAGGGTGGCTTGCTGATAGTATTCGCCGTTGATGATCGTCGCTGGTTCTAACTTCGGATCGGCCTTGAACGAGGTGATCTGCTCAGGAGTCCGGCTGGCGACGATGACGATCTGCGCCGCCTTGATGTTGCGGTTGACCTGCAGGATGTGGCGAACCAGGTCCTGCATGTCTTCCTTCCAGCCGCAGATAATAAAATGGTGACGGATCTTGGTCGTGTCCACAGCTCCCCTCCCCTCTAGCAACACTTGTTTTAAGAAATAAGCCGAAATCTTTGCCGAGATGATGCCGATCGAGGTGACGCCGCAGAACATCAAAAGACCAGCGGCCACCCGACCTGCCGTCGTTACGGGCGTTAAATCGCCGTAACCTACGGTCATAAAGGTGACGATGCCCCACCACAGCGCTTTGGCTGGTGTGTTGATTTGTGCGGTCGGGTCGCCGCGCTCGCAGATCAGAACAATCCAGGACAGGCCTAGCCACGACAGGATCAGGCCGAGAACGACCATCGTCATGCGGTAGCGGGCAACGAGCGACAACGAGTCATCGGTCAGGCCGCGGACCCGTTTAAGCGACTCAAGATCTGGTAAACTCAGGAATTTCATACCGGGCGTATCGGTACGCCACGGCCAGGCTTGAGGCCGCCCTTTTGGTAAAAAGTCAGATGACCAGGCAAGCCGATGGATTCGCAGGTTGTTATCAGATCAGACTTTTGGTGGGGTGACGCTGCGAAAGTAGGCGATGGTCTTGGCCAGGCCGTCCGCGAGCTGCACCCGGGGCGTCCAGTTAAGCTGTGCCTTGGCCTTGGTCAGATCAGGGCGGCGGCACCGCGGGTCGTCGCTGGGCAGCGGCCTATAAACGATTTTGGATGTTCCACCGATTTGGCGGAGGACTTCGTTGGCTAGTTCGAGCACGGTGAACTCGGTGTCATTGCCGAGGTTGAGTGGGCCGACCTCGTCGCCGCTTTTGGCGGCGAATTGGATGATCCCCTCGATCAGGTCGTCGACGAAACAAAAAGAACGGGTCTGTTGGCCTTGGCCGTAGATGGTCAGGTCATTGCCACGGAGCGCTTGGACGATGAAGTTGGATACCACGCGGCCATCGTCGGCCGCCATGCGTGGGCCGTAGGTGTTGAAGATGCGGATTAAGCGCAGGTCGACTTGGTGGGAGCGGTGATAGTCGAAGCACAGCGTCTCGGCGGCACGCTTGCCCTCGTCGTAACAGCTGCGGATACCGATCGGATTGACCCGGCCCCAGTAGGCCTCGGTCTGCGGATGCTGCTCTGGATCGCCGTAAACCTCCGAGGTGCTCGCTTGGAGCAGTCTGGCACCGGTGCGCTTGGCCAGGCCGAGCAGGTTCATGGTGCCGAGCACGCTCGTCTTCATGGTCTTGATCGGATTGTGCTGATAGTGCACCGGGCTTGCTGGACAGGCGAAGTTGAGGATCAGGTCGATCTCGGCCAAATAGGGCTCGACGATGTCATGGCGGACCAGTTCAAAGCGTGGGTGGCTGAGCAGCGAGCGGACGTTGTCCTTTGACCCAGTGTGAAAATTATCCAGACAGAGGACCTCCCAGCCGGCGGCCAGGTAGCGTTCGCAAAGGTGGCTGCCAAGGAATCCGGCACCGCCGGCGATGAGGACTCGGGGGGTGCGCTCGCGTCTCAGTGGGGTCGTCGTCATGGAGGGCTCGCCTGTTCATGAATGGATCGTAAGTCCGTGCTGCAATGAGCCGCTATTCTATGTTAGCTTTATGGTCATTGCACGGAAATAGTCGCGGTTTTAGGCGGAAGGGATTGCTCCATGAATATTCACGAGTATCAAGCTAAGAGCTTGTTTGCGCAAAATGGCGTGCCAGCTCCTGAGGGTTTTTTAGCCCATTCGCCGATCGAGGCCGAATTTGCGATGCGGCGCTTGGGCGTCAAGGTCGCGGTGGTGAAGGCCCAAGTCCATGCCGGCGGTCGCGGTAAGGCTGGCGGTGTGAAGTTGGTGAAGTCGCCCGAAGAGTGTGCCGAAGTCACCGCGAAGATGATCGGCATGACCCTGGTGACGCCGCAGACCGGAGCCGAAGGCAAGGTCGTGCACAAGGTCTATGTCGAAGCAGGCAGCGATATCGCCAAGGAATACTACCTGTCCATGGTCGTCGACCGCGAGACGGCCTCGGTGGCCATCATGTTTTCGACCGAAGGCGGCATGGATATCGAGGAGGTCGCTGAGAAGCATCCCAAGAAGATCGTCACCGTGCGGGTTGACCCGACCCTCGGCCTACGCAGCTTTCATCTACGCACCATCTCGTTTGCTATGAAGTTAGCCGCCGATGAGTCAAAGGAGCTGCACTCCTTCATCGAAAAAACCTACAAGATGTTTTTGAAATATGACTTCTCGCTGCTCGAGATCAATCCTCTGGTCGTCACTAAGCAGGGCAAGATGCTGGCTCTCGACGGCAAGATGAACTTTGACGACAACGCCTTGTTTCGTCACAAAGACATCGAGGCAATGCGCGACTTTGTCGAAGAGGATGCGCGCGAGGTTGCGGCCTCCAAGTACGGGCTGAACTACATCGGTCTGGACGGCAATATCGGTTGCCTAGTCAATGGCGCTGGCTTGGCAATGGCGACGATGGATATCATCAAGCTCAACGGTGGGGTTCCCGCTAACTTCCTCGACGTCGGTGGCGGCGCGACCAAGGAGATGGTGACCAACGCCTTTAAGATTCTGCTGTCGGACGCTAAGGTTAAAGCGCTGTTCGTCAATATCTTTGGCGGCATCATGCGCTGTGATGTCATCGCCGAGGGCGTGATCGCCGCCTCGCGCGAGGTCGGTGTCAAGGTGCCGGTGGTCGTTCGTTTAGAAGGCACCAATGTCGAACTTGGGCGCAAGATGCTGGCCGAGTCAGGCCTCAATCTGATCAACGCCACCGATATGAACGACGGCGCGCGTCAAGTCGTCGCGGCGGCAAAAAAAGTCAAATAGACGGCCCGCCGTGCTGGTGTCCGCATCAACCCGCTGCCCTCGATGGTAGGCGAACAAGGAGCAATGGACGTGGCTATCCTCATCGATAAACATACCCGAGTCATCACCCAAGGTATCACCGGGAAATCCGGCGAGTTTCATACCAAGCTTTCCCATGAGTACGCGCCCCGCTTTGTCGGCGGCGTCACGCCAGGTAAAGGCGGTACGACGCATATCGGCCTGCCGGTATTTGATACTGTGCTAGAAGCTCGCGAGAAGGCCGGGGCCACGGCCTCGATGATTTTTGTGCCGCCGCCGTTTGCGGCCGATGCCATCCTCGAAGCGATTGCGGCCGAGATCGAACTGATCGTCTGTATCACCGAAGGCATACCCGTCTTGGACATGGTCCCAGTGCGCAAAGCGCTCGATCGATCTAAGTCGCGTCTGGTCGGTCCAAACTGCCCTGGAGTCATCACCCCAGGTGAATGCAAAATCGGCATCATGCCCGGCTATATTCACAAACGCGGCGTCGTCGGCATCGTGTCCAAATCCGGCACCTTGACCTACGAAGCAGTGCATCAGACCACGACGGTGGGGCTTGGCCAGACGACCTGCGTTGGCATCGGTGGCGACCCAATCAATGGGACTAACTTCATCGACATGTTGATCATGTTCGAGCGTGATCCCGAGACCAAAGGCATCATCTTGATCGGTGAGATCGGCGGCGACGCAGAGATTAAAGCCGCCAAATTTATTAAAGAAAACATTAAAAAGCCCGTCGCTGGCTTTATCGCCGGGCAAACGGCGCCTCCAGGAAAACGCATGGGCCATGCCGGTGCGATCATCTCCGGTGGTCACGGTACCGCGGCTGAAAAGATGGACGCGCTACGCTCAGCGGGTGTATCCGTGGTGGATTCACCGGCTGATATGGGTGTCACCCTGGCCAAGAAGATGAGATAGGCGAGCACCGAAGGAGCGCGATGTTAGGGATTCGGCGGTATGGGGGCGCAGCAATCGACCTGTTTCAAGGCGAGCTTGCGCTTTTTGCCGTGGACTTGGTGGTGCCGCCGACTTTGGCTGGACTGCAGTCTGGCGACAGGCAAAGGGCGCGGCATGTAGCCGTCACTGCGGCGCAGCTTGGCGAACACGGTCAGCAAGACGTCATGGCCCTACTCAAGGCGTTTTTATCTGGACCTAGGCAGGAACCGACGGTGCGCCGGATCACGCTGGTGACGCCAAACGGGGACGCCTACGCAGCGCTGCAAGACGAGTTGTTTCGCACGTTTCCCGACGAAGAAGATTGAGATGACGAGCTTTCGGTCGGTCCATCTTAAAGCCTATTCGTACTACGGAACAGGTGGTGTCTGCGGCGAACTCTACCGACCAACGTCGATGAACGAGTTGGCCGATGCGGTAAAAAGATCGCAGCGGCTTGGTCAGCCGCTCATCGCCTTGGGTGCAGGGAGCAACTCCCTGGTGATGGATGAGCCCTTCGCTGGGGCCTTCGTCGTCTTTCAAGGCCTCGACCAGGTCGCGGTGACTGGTCAACGGCTGCGCGTGGGTGCTGGGGTGGAAAATACCCGCTTGGCCGAGGTTGCGCTGCAGCACGGCCTAGATGGTGTGGCGTGGATGAACCGACTGCCTGGGCAAATCGGCGGTACGGTGCGGATGAACGCGCGCTGCTACGGCGGCGAGATCAGTCAGGTCGTGGCGGAGGTAACGGCGGTTAGTCGCAGCGGCGAGGTGCGGACGTACCGGGATCGGTCGATGTTCCGCGGTTACAAGGATACGGTGTTCATGACTAACGGCGATCTCATCGCGAGCGTTGAGTTGCAGCTTGCTCCGGGGGACAAAGCAGAAGTCGCCAGGAAGATGCAGGCCTGCGCCGATGACCGCATCGCCAAGGGACAGTTCGATTATCCGTCGTGCGGTTGTGTCTTTAAGAATGATTACGGGATAGGACTGCCTAGTGGGTTGCTGCTTGAACAGGCGGGTGCCAAAGCGCTTAAGCACGGTGGTGCCGAGGTCAGTCCGCTGCATGCCAATTTCGTCTATAATAAAGGGGCGTCAAGCCGGGCCATTCTTGAGCTGACGCTGATGATGCGCGAGCTGGTGTACCGGGAGTTTGGCGTCTGGATGGCGTATGAGATGGAGATTCTGGGAACTCTGCCGCCTGATCTGGCCGGGCGAGTGACAGAGGTGAAAGAGCAGCGCCCCGATCCGGTGAAGATCGAGGCGCTTAAACAAAGGACTCGCCGCTTTAACGGTTAGTTGCTCAAGACGTGCGGCTGCAGATCGAGCCACAGGGACATATCTGGTGTGCCGACCAAGGCCTCTTCGGTTGCTACGTCAGGTACCTGGCTGCGTGCATGAGCGATCGCGCTATCAAGGGAGTCGTTGAGGCTCAGTCTGGCGGCTTCTTGGGCGCGCAGATTGTTGAGGATACCGCTCGACTTCACTTTGTCCTTCAGCTCAGGCTTGATGTCGACCGTGCCGATGATGATTTGTTTGATCTGAACGGGGGTCAAGGCTGGGTTCAAGGTTTTGATCGCACCAGCAGTGCCAGCAACATGCGGTGCAGCTTGGCTGGTGCCAGACAGCAAGAGGCGGTGATCCTCGGGGACGGTGGATTCGATCGCGACTCCTGGGGCCGCTAGATCAACTGTTTTGGCGCCAAAATTGGAAAATGGAGCCAGGCGACCGTCGGCAAAGGTTGCGGCGACGGAGATCACCCGATCGCTTTTAATATTGGCTGGAGCGGTCGGCAACAGATCGTTGTTGCTGCCATCGTTACCCGAGGCGAAGACGAACAAGGTGCTGGGGGCGGCGTTGACAAAGGCGGCTTGTTTGTCGATCACCTCGCCGAGAAAGAAGGTGACGAATTCATCGACCAATTTAGCCGCGGGTTGATGGCCACTGGCAAGGGTGAGCAGCGGAGTTAGCAACACCCGTGCTTGCACGGGGCCGATGCCGAAGGAGCCGTTGACGACGTCCACCTTGTGACCGCCGACGTATTCGCCGATCTGGGTAAATACTTGGGCCTGAGCTTGGGCCAGAAGTCCTAGGCCGCCTTTGATGATGACGCGAAGGATGAAATTGATGTCTTGACCGTCGGCCAAGGCTTGGCTCACGGAGTCGCGGATGCTGCCGAGGGGATTTTCTGTGGCGAGGAGTTTAACACCTAGGACCTTAACGCCGTCGCCTTGGTTGGCGACGATGCCAGACACATGGGTACCGTGGGCATAGTTACCGTAGGTGGATAGCCGCTTGGTAAAGCTTTTATCCTTGCGCAGGCTATTGGCCCAAGCCTTGTCCTCGGCTGTGGCCTTACCCTTTAAGCCGGCCGACTGCACGGCGAAGAAGCGGACGATATCGTTGCTGTAGAGGTTTGCGTACTTGTGATCGATCAACTTGTAGGAGTTGTCGACGAAGCTCCAGCCGTGAATGTCATCGATGAAGCCGTTGTTGTCTTGGTCGATGCCGTCTAAGGTGCTGTCGATCGGGTTCAACCAAATCTTTGTCGCCAGATCTTTGGACTCGGTATCGAGGCCGCTGTCGACGACAGCAACCGTGGCGGCGTGCGAGGCTGTGGCGGCTAAACCGAAGCTAAGAGCGATAAGGCCCTTGCTAAATGCATGCAAACGCATAGGTACACTCTCCATAAATTTATCAAAAAACCAGTCGGGGGGTCCTGGCGACGAATTTATTGATAAACTAGGCGCATTGCAAGCTCTGGCTTAAACGAAAAATTTTTTTCGCTCGCCTGCCTAGTGTGCATACACCGGTGTTGCGGGGCGATTCACCGTCACGACCAGCTCATCATCACCGATTTTGACGCCCTGGACGGTGCCGATGAGGTCGCCGGGAGACTCGGCGCCCATGAGTCCGTACTTGGTGAGACGGATCTTGAGCGTTGGCATGGGGGTGTTCCGGTCGGGATATAGGCTGGTAAAATGGATGTTCTTCTCGGTGACCTTGAAGTCGAGAAAGTCTCCAATTGGATCAGCAATCAGCACGTATTTGGTCCAGGCATAGGGCTGCGCACCTTCGGTGCCTGCGGTGTAGAGCTCGATATAAACCTCGCGAACATCTTTGGCTGCCGAGGTCAATTCTGGTGCGAGCGCGACCTTGCCAGATAGGTAGAACTTATAGGTTGGGTCATCTTTCCACGGGTTGTAGTGAAACTTCTTCTTAGCCGGTGCTTGCGTACTTTTATGCTTAGACGTGTGATCACCGTCGCCGTCACCTTTGGCGAGTGCGGGAAGCGACCAGGAGAGGTAGATGCTGGTGAGCAAGACGGTCAAGGTGCTGTGCATACGCAAGGTGCTTCTCCACGGAGCTAAACGGTAGGTTGCTCCTAAAGCTAGAAATCCTAGCTAAGGGGCGTATCGTGCATTGTGGAAAAAACTTTAGGCTGGAGGTCTTGGTTTGTGGCTAAGTCTGGTGTTTTCAATTGGTTGCGAGGCGAGTCGGCGGGGGTGCCAATGCCACTTTGGGACAGTTTCTAAGCTTTAAGGGCATGAAGGCCGTCGCCAAGGTCGATGACCTCGATGCTGCAGGAATATCGGTGGGCGAGCTGTGATTGATTGAACTTGTCTGCCGTGGACTTTGCAATTTGAGACCGTTCTTCAGGGGATAACGATTTAAATTTGACCTCTGTTACTATGAGCTTGTTGCCATCTGCATCGGCGTAGCGAACAGCGTCGAACTCTAGGCCAGATTCCCAATATCTTGCCGCGTGAGGAAAAAGACCCCTATAGTCCTGCTCAAACATTTTAGACGCGTGATCGAGAATAATCTTTCGTTTTGCTTCCGCTGTATAAAGGGCCCAGCGCGACCTATGGGGCGAAAAGCAGCCGTACCAGAAGGCAAGACAGTGGTCGTAAATCTTATACAGCGAGCGCTTAGTGCTGCGGGTGCTTTCGCCAAACGGTGTTTCGCGCTGCAGCAGCGACGCGTCCCTTAGGAGTTGCAGCGGACCTGACAAAGAAGTTTGTTTTGCCGACATTCTTGCAGCAATTTCTGATGGGCGGTTTGCGCCACGGCCGACTAGTTCTAGGATGGACTTGGCCTGGTCTCCGACGATATTCTCGTCTTTGAGCAACCGTTCTGGTTCATTCTCGAGGCGCGACCCCACCTCGAAGTACAGGGTGTCGGCAAGCTGCAGCACCGACGACTTTTTATCGATATAATCCCAATACTTTGGAACTCCTCCAACCATGGAATAGCGCAAGTAACTGTCCAAGTCGGTCGCCTCTAAGTCGAGTTTGATGCAGAAGTATTTGTAGCCCATCGGCTTTACATGAATAATCTCGCCGGCGCGCTCAAAGAGGGGCGTTCTGCCGTTGAGAAAAATGTCGTGCATCATCGTCTGTGAGGAGCCGAGGAGGATCAAATTAATGTTGGCAGGGCAGTCGTGATCCAACCACTTTTGTAGACGCGATGGCAGTGATGGTGAGGTTCGGACCAAATAAGGAAACTCATCGATCATCACAACGCACTTGCGCCGTACGGTCGTGAGCAATGCTAGGAACTCAACCCAGTTTGTCAGAGTCACGCTTGGTAGCAGATCGCCCAAGTCAGCACAAAGCTGCGATACCTGTAGCGACTCAGCGCCTTCGATAGCCTGGCTATAGAAAACGGAATCGGCTGACATTTGTTGCCGCGCAAATTCCATGACAAGGGCTGTTTTGCCAACACGCCTGCGGCCAAATAGAACTGTGAGCTTGCTTCGCTTGCGCGAGAGTTTCTCTAACTCACTGGTTCTATTTATAAATTCCATCTACGTCGCTCACAATAATAATTGTTACTAACAATTATTATTGTGAGGCATAATTAGATCCAGCGCAATCATTTTGACCGCGAGGCTGGCGTCAGGGAGCAAGCCCCACAGTCCGCCCAGCAAAGCCCCCAGCGTCAAAATACCAGGTCGAACCAACTTCCTGACGATTTAGAATCGTCACCCTGCCGCTGCCTTCCGCCGGGCGTGAGCGTAGCGTCGTGGTCTTCGCCGCGACTTCGTTCGGGCCGTCCTTGAGCGCTTCCACGAGGACGCGCCCAGATAACTTGCCCTTGGTCGGTAGATGCAGTCCGAGGATATGCGCGATGGTGACCGCGACATCGGCGTTGCTCGCAGGACTCTGATCGACAAAGCTGGTTTTGAAATCGGGTCCGTAGGCGATCATGGTGTTGAAGGTATCGCCGCGGCCGAATCCGCCGTGCATCCCTTGGCCTTGTTGCAGCGCCGTGTCGCAGATATCCACTTGGCTCTGCGTGGGATGAGCGGGGTCCGTGGCGAAGGAGCGAAAATTGACGACGATGGACGGCAGCGGTAAGCGCCCTGAGCCGACCAAGTTGATCGCCGACAACGGTAAAGCTCCGGGAAGGTCGCCAAGGCTATCGTCGGTGAAGAGCCCACTGACGTAGTCCTGGGAGGCCAGGAAGGTGACGATCTTTTTTGCTAGTTTGGCGTCGTGGCGCGGCAGGTAGATCAGATCGGAGCCGCCATTGACAGCGATGATGACTTGGGCGTCGCTGCCGCCGTTGATCTTGCCAGTACCACCGATCAAGGCGTTGCCGGCGCTGAGGTGGTGCGCGACGGTTTTCGATGCTTTGGTCAATGTTGGATCGACGCGCTTGTAGGTGGTGGTCTTGCCCGAGGTGATCTGGGCCTCCGGGTCAAAGATCGGCAAGGCGAGGGCATGGGCAATATCGATGGCGAGAAAGCCGAGGGGTAGAAAGCCGGTGGCGACGTTCTGTTGCCCGTGGTCATCGCGGTGGATCAAGGTCTGCGCGTACGAACCTTTGACCGCCTCGCCTTTTAGACCCAGATCGTGACGGCTGATGGTCGAGAAACCATGGTCGGAGGTTATAAACAGGACGGTGTTTTTAGCGACGTCTGGGTGCGCGTCGAGATAAGCAAGGATCTGATGCAGATTGGCATCGACGTTTCGGACAGCGGCCTTGCTGGTTGGACCATTGATACCAGGAACGACCTTGCCAAGGCTGTCGCCCTGATTGTGCTGCGATCCGTCTGGATCGCGCGACCAATAGACCAGGCCGAAGGGTGCTGCGTCACTTTGGAACAGCGGTAAAATGGCCTTGGTGACCGTGTCGGCGAAGTACTGCTGCTGCACGACGTTTGCCGCGGTGGTACCAGGTGTTTTGAGGTTGCCGAGAAAGCCGTTGTCGCCGCTTGATCCTGGTGCGGCGCCATTATTGCGTTTAGGCGCGCTGGTACTCAGCTTGGCTGCGGTCAGACTTTGCTGCACGCGCGGCGGCAAAGGAAGCCCATCAGCACTTCCCGTAGCATCGTCGATGATGATGGTTGCACTTGGTGCTTGGCCCTTGGCTAAGCCCTCGCTTTGCGTAACATCTTGGAGCAGGACGGGGCCGATTTTGCCGACCGCGGCGGTCTGGTAGCCGGCTGCGCGTGCGATCGATAGCAAGCTCTCCTCACTGAGAAAGTTGCCGCCAAAGTGTTCGTCGAGGTCAGCTAGGACGGGATCGGTCTCAATAAAAGGGACCATCGTCGCCGCCGGTTTCTTGCTAAAGCTGCCCGAGCTAAAGGTCCTATAGCCAACATAGAGCATGTTGGCAAAGTCGCCGGTGTCGCCAAGATAGTGCCCAGTCGCGATGGATGAGGCGTTGGCCGTGGTGAAGGTTGGGTAGAGAGAGTGTGAATTGCGAAACGACACACCCTGCTCACGGAGCCTGGTCAGAGTTGGCGCGAGTTCCTTGGTCACGGATCCAGGCCTAAGACCGTCGGCGACAAAGATGATGAAGTTGCGTCGCGGCTTTACACTGACACGTTCCTCTTTGGGTTCAGGACTCTTATCAGGAGTGGTGCAACCTGTGGCGAGCATCGCGCTGATCATGATGAGCTGTGAGGCGAGCCTGAGCCTAAGCATGGGGGATCCTTGATGACCGTTGTTGTGTCGAAACTGCAAACAGAACATAGCTATACGACCGCGTGTTCATAACAAAGGTTGGTTTTGTTGTCACGTCGGTCGGCGAGCTTTATCGTAAATTTACAGGTAAAGGACGCCCTAGTGGAAGGCTTCTCGCAGCATTTGAAAGGTATAGATGCCGGTGCTATGCCCATCGCTAAATTGCACTTTCAAGGCATATGAGCCCACCGACTCAATCTTGACCGGCCGGACACTTTCGGCAATATCCTCGGGTTTCAGGCGCTGCGCCCTGGTCCACTCGTCGATGCAGACAGCACAAGGACAGCGGCGGCGCAGATCGACGACGTCGATCTTGTTTTTACGGCCGTCGGTCCAAAGCACACCGAGGGTTCGCTCGTCGACCTGACTGATATCTTTCACTCTGATGTAGCTCATGCGAGGTCCTTTTTTGGCTCAATGCTTCCATTCGAGGACAAATTGGTTCAGGGCGCCGGAGTCGACGCTGTTGAGGATCGACAGCTGCTGCGCGACAGCACCAGCGGCACCGCTATAGGCCTTGGCCGCAGGCGAGTCAGGCAAGCTTTGGACTTGTACTGAGCCTTCGTCGCCACCGACGACGACTCTGGGGTCGAGTGGAATGCCGCCGAGGAAGGCGACTCCGTACTCGCGGGCGAGGCGTTCGCCACCACCGCTGCGGAAAATCTCGTGCTTCTTGTCGCAACCATCGCAGACGAAATAACTCATCGTTTCGATCACGCCCAGGACCGGTACCTTAAGCGTTTTGAACATGCTGATCGCTTTGCGTACGTCGATCAGCGACACCTCCTGGGGCGTCGTGACGATCACGGCACCGGTGACCGGCGCGGTCTGCGAGATCGTGAGCTGGATGTCGCCCGTGCCAGGTGGGTAGTCGATGATCAAGTAATCGAGTTCGCCCCATTGTACTTGCGTGAGAAACTGCTTTACGACATTGCCAGCCATCGGCCCGCGCAGGATGGTGGCTTCGCCAGGTTGGGAAAACATGCCGGCAGAGAGGACCTTTACGCCGTGCGATTCGGGCGGTACGATGACGTTAGGTCCGGCGTCGTGTGCGGGTTTGGTGATGCGCACCATGCGTGGCACGGATGGGCCATAAACATCGGCGTCGAGCAGACCAACCTTAGAGCCGGCCTTGGCTAAGGCAAAAGCTAAATTGACCGCCGTGGTGGACTTGCCGACGCCGCCCTTACCACTGGCGACGGCGATGATATTCTTGACGTGCTGCAGGGACGGATTGGTCGCCGCTGCCGCACTAACCTGCGGCGCCCGGGTCGTGGCGGTCATAGTGACCGTCACGTCGCTGACGCCAGGCAGTGCCTTTAGGATGTCTTCAACCTGCGATTTCAGCTGTTCCTTGACCGGGCAAGCCGGTGTCGTCAGATTGACTTCAAGCGATACGCTGCTGCCGTTGATGGCGATGGCTCGAACAAAACCGAGGGTGACGATGTCTTGATGGAGGTCGGGATCCATGACGACGCTCAGCGCCGACTTGATGTGTGCCTCGGTCAGGAGCGGTTTAGGAGTTCCCACCACTTTGTCTTTGATCGATGAAAATAAACCCATGTTTAGTCCCGCCCTTAGGTAGTCGAAAGGTTCTCGAGATAACGGATGGCCTGCATGCCTGCTTGGCAGCCCATACCCGCGGCGGTGATCGCCTGGCGAAACACATGGTCGGCAATATCGCCGGCGGCAAAGACGCCGGGAACCTTGGTTTCGGTGAAGTTGGTGACCTTGAGATAGCCGTTTTCGTCGTGGTCGAGGAAGTCTTTAAATAGCGAAGAGTTTGGGGTGTGGCCGATCGCCATAAATAAACCGGCGATTGGCATTTCTTCGAGCTTGCCGGTGTCTTCGTTCTTGAGCACGGCGGCGGTCAGGCCGGTGTGGTCGGCTTTCGTGTCGACCACATCGTAGGGCACCATGAACTTGATCTTTGGGTTCTTGCGCGCCCGTTCTAGCATGATTGCCGAGGCGCGAAATACCGGCCGGCGGTGGATGAGAATCACTTCCGAGCAAAGCTTGGCAAGGTAGCTCGCCTCTTCCATCGCTGAGTCGCCGCCGCCGACGACGATCACCTTCTTGTCTTTGTAGAAGAAGCCGTCGCAGGTGGCACACGTAGATAGGCCACGACCCATCAGTGCGGCTTCGGATGGTAGCTTCAAGGTCCGGGCTGTGGCTCCGGTCGCAATGATGACGCTGTGCGAGGTGAACTCTCGGTCGCCGGCCCATAGCCGCAGCGGCCGCTTTGAGAAATCGACCTTGGTGATCTCTTCGTAGACGACCTCGGCACCGATCCGTTCGACTTGAGCGGTCATGTCCGCCATCAGCTGCGGGCCCATGATCGCCTCGCGCATCCCCGGCCAGTTTTCGATCTCGGTCGTGGTCGTCAGCTGGCCACCATGCTGGATGCCGGCGTAGACTTGGGTTTTCAGACCACCCCGGGTAGTATAGATCGCGGCTGTAAGCCCGGAGGGGCCGGTGCCAATAATCGTCACGTCGTTTGTTGCGCTGCTCATGGAGAATTCCTCAGTGTGGCAGGACTGCTGCTTTTTGTGGCGCCTGAACTTAGCAAGTTCGCAGGCGGCCCGCCAAGGTATTCCAATAAGCCTTGCCTAGACCACTCCTGCGCCTCGCTTGGGATTGGCGTAGATAGGTAAAAAGGCTATCATTCCGGGATGATTGAATCGCCTGTGGGCAGAGGGAGGGAGCATGTTCCGACGCGGCCGTAGTGCACTGTTTGGGGCGCTTTTGCTTTTGTCGCTGCGAGGGCAGGTGGCATTGGGCAGTAAGTCAGAGGATAGCCCGGGCGACGCCGATGCGATTGGGCGGCTTTTAGCGCTGCATGGGACGAAGCTAGCGCAGGGTATTTTGGTGCAGAGACTGAGCGACGGCGCCGTGCTGTATCAAAAGGAGGCGACGCAGCTTCTTGCTCCTGCCTCGGTCACCAAGGTCGTCACCTCGGCTGCAGTGCTGTCCAAGCTTAGTCCGGTGTTTACCTTCAAGACGCCGATCTATTACACCGGTCAGCGCAAGAACGATAAAATTCTCGGGGATTTGGTCGTCGTTGGCAGCGGTGATCCCTTCATCGTCTCGGAGAAACTGTGGCAGCTGGCCGCCGACATCAAAAACCTCGGCATCCGTGAAGTGAGCGGTGACCTGGTGATCGACAATAGCCTGTTCGATAGCGAAAACCGCGATGATTCCCGTCAGGGCGGTATCCGGCAGTCAAGCAATGCCTATGATGCGCCCGTATCGGCATTTGCAGTTAATTTTAATACCTTTGCCGTAGCCATCGCGCCCAGTGGACGGGCCGGCCAAAGCGCACTGGTCAATCTAGATCCCTACCCCCTGCGTGGAGTGGTGCTCGATAACTCCGCGCTCACCACGAAAGCGGGGGCGCATCGGTCGCTTCAGGTTACGCGGCGCGTTAGCGGCAAGGACGAGCGACTGCAGGTTGCGGGAACGATCGGTGTAGGGGCGCCGATGCAGAAGGTCTACCGCTCGGTCGGCAACGAGGTGCAGGCGTCTGGGGAGTATTTGAGGGCGTTTTTGAAAAATGCTGGGGTGATCGTGGCGGGAGGCGTTAGGGCTGGGCTTAAGCCGAAGGAGGCGACCTTGCTGCTGGAGCTAGAAGGCTACGAGATGCGCAAGATCGTCACCGGCCTCAATACCTTCTCCAATAACTTCATTGCCGATGCCTTGGTGAAGCGCCTGGGCGCGGCCTATCCGATTAAAGGGCCGGCGGACGCTCCAGGCTCGGGGAGCTTTGCCAATGGGGTGCAGGTCCTACGCGATTTTCTCGGCAAAGACGTCGGCATCACCTCGAACTTCGTGCTGGAAAACGGGTCGGGCTTGGCCACGGAGAATCGCCTGAGTGCGCGCCAGGTGGTCGATGTGCTCGCCTATATGGCGAAGCATATGGAGGTATTTCCCGAGTTCCTCGCCAGTCTGCCGGCCACGGGCTGGGACGGCACCCTGAAGAAGCGTTTTGGCAAAGGGGACGCAGTCGAACTAAAAGGCCTGATCCGAGCGAAGACCGGGACCTTGACGGAGCCCATCGCGGTGTCGGCAATCGCCGGCTACTTTCGTCATCCCAAGCACGGCATGGTGGCCTTTTGTATCTTGGAAAACGGCAAGGACGGGTCGAGTCAGCCGGCGGTGGCGGATCTGCGCGATCAACAAGACCAAGTCCTCACGGCCTTTATGAATCTGCTGTAGGAGCCAGGCATCCGGCTTGATACTCTTCGAGCGTAGCCTTTAAGGAGCCCTCGATGTTGCAAGAATCCACCCTGTCCGACCTGCGCCAGTTACTCGGCCAGGCCAATGTCTTGACTAGTCCCAGCGACCTTGAGGCCTATGGACGCGACTGGACGCGGGTGCACCAAGCTAAACCCAGCGTTATCTTGCTGCCCGCATCGACGGCCGAGGTGGCGGCGGTTGTGACCTATTGCCAAGCTCATAAGTTGCCGATCGTGCCAAGCGGCGGTCGCACCGGGCTCGCCGGTGCAGCGGTGGCGACTAACGGCGAGGTCGTGCTGTCACTAAGCCGCATGACAAAGATAGAGGAGCTGGACGAGGTCGGTCAGACCATCCGGGTCGAGGCGGGTATCACGACGCAGCAAGTTCAGGAAGCGGCTAAGCAGGTGGGCCTGTTTTTTCCGCTCGACCTGGCTGCGAAGGGCAGTTGCCAGATCGGCGGCAATATCGCCACCAATGCCGGCGGCGTGAAGTTTATTCGGTTTGGCGGCATGCGCGAACAGGTGCTTGGGATCGAGGTGGTCTTGCCTAGTGGCGAAGTGCTCGATATGAACACGGGGCTACGTAAGAACAACACCGGATATGACCTGCGCCAGTTGTTTATTGGCTCCGAAGGAACCCTGGGCATCGTGACCCGGGCGACCCTGCGTCTGACGCCGCCGCCACGCAATATGCAGGTGAGCGTACTGGCTGTGCCGAGCTTCGAGTCGATTTTGCAGATCCTCAGTGTATGCGGCAAGGCTGGTGTGCAGTTGACGGCCTTCGAGTTTTTTACCCGGGCGGCGCATGAAATCGTTCTGCAGCACGCTCTAGGTGCACGTTCGCCATTTGCGGAAAAGTCGCCCTACTATGTCCTCCTGGAGGTGGAGGAGGGAGCTGGTGGCATCGACGTGATGCAACCGCTGCTCGAGCAGATCTTTGCCGCGGATTTGATCAGCGATGCGGTCGTGGCGACTTCATCGGCTCAATTTAAGGAGCTTTGGGGCCTGCGAGAGAACATTACCGAGAGCCTGTCCAAGCATGGCCACATCCGCAAAAACGATATCTCATTGGCCATCGGCCAGTTGGCCGCCTTTACTGCGGACCTGGAGCTTGAGGTCGCCGCGGCGCCTAAAGATATTCAGTTGGTGCTCTTTGGCCACATTGGCGACGGTAACCTGCATATCAATTACGTCGGTCTGAACAAGGCAGAGTCCTTTGCTGATTTTAACGCACGCGCGCGACTGATCGAACTGAGGATCTTTGAACGCCTGGCCCGCTACAAGGGCAGCATCAGTGCTGAGCACGGTATCGGCCTGCTGAAGAAAAAGGATCTGCACTTTTCGCGTAGTGAGCCAGAAGTGACTTTGATGCGGCAAATCAAGCAGCTTTTGGATCCCGCGAACCTTTTGAATCCGGGTAAAATATTCCCTTAGCTCATCGGTAGTTCTATGATATTGCTACTAAATTATTAAGGTGCTGCTCCTCATCATGAATTTCTGATAAAGCGAAGGTCTGTTCTGACCCGCTTTGTCAGGCACTTTGGAGACTTTTCATATGACAACCGCCAGCCCGAACCTAAAGACCCTCGGCCTCGACAACCTCGGCATTCACACCGCCACCGAGCTTCATTACAACCCGTCTTACGATGACCTTTTTCGCTTCGAAACGAGCCCAAGTGCTCAAGGCTTCGAGAAGGGACAGGTGTCCAAACTGGGCGCTGTCAACGTCGACACCGGGCGCTTCACCGGCCGGTCGCCTAAAGATAAATACATCGTCGTCGATCCAGACAACAAAGAGCATGTCTGGTGGTCGGGTACCGGTTCTGACAATCAGCCGATGCAGCAAGAGGTTTGGAGCAAGCTAAAGGGTCTGGTGACTGGACGCCTGAATGGCAAACCGCTGTTTGTCGTCGATGCCTTTTGCGGCGCTAACCCCGCGACTCGTTTGTCGGTTCGCTTGGTGACGGAAATCGCCTGGAAGGCGCACTTTGCTAAGAACATGTTTATTCGGCCAACGGCCGAAGAGTTAAAGTCCTTCAAACCTGACTGGACCATCCTGGATGCCTGTAAGACCCAGGCCGACAATTTTAAAGAGCTCGGCCTGCGCACCGAGACCTTCGTTGCCTTCCACCTAAAAGAACGTATGACCCTGATCGGTGGCACCTGGTACGGCGGTGAGATCAAAAAGGGCATCTTCAGCATCATGAACTATTTCCTCCCGCTAAAGGGCATTGGCGCCTTTCACTGCTCGGCCAACCAAGGCCTCAAGGGCGACACGGCGCTGTTCTTTGGTCTGTCTGGCACTGGTAAGACCACCCTGTCAACCGACCCTAAGCGCGCCTTGATCGGCGACGATGAGCATGGCTGGGACCACGACGGCGTGTTCAACTTTGAAGGCGGGTGCTACGCCAAGTGCATCAATCTATCGGCCGATAGCGAGCCGGAGATCTATCATGCCATCAAGCGCGATGCGCTGCTCGAGAACGTCGTGCTGAGCGCCGACGGCACCCCCGACTTCAACGATCAGTCGAAGACCGAAAACACCCGCGTCTCCTACCCGATCTATCACATCGAGAATATCGTCAAGCCAGTTTCCAAAGGCGGCCATCCAAAAAGCGTCATCTTTTTGACGTGCGATGCTTACGGGGTATTGCCTCCGGTCTCAAAGCTGACCTTTGAGCAGGCACAGTACCAATACCTATCCGGGTACACGGCCAAGGTGGCTGGTACCGAGATTGGCGTCAAAGAACCACAGGCGACCTTTTCGCCGTGCTTTGGCAACGCCTTTCTCCTGTTGCACCCAACCGCCTACGGCAAGGTCCTCTCTGAGAAGATGCGTCAGCACGGGTCGTCGGCCTACCTCGTCAACACCGGCTGGAGTGGTGGCGCCTATGGTACCGGCAAACGCATGAGCCTCAAGGTCACTCGGGCCATTATCGATGCCATCTTGGATGGTTCGATCAACAAGGGTCCATTTGAGAAGTTCCCGGTCTTTGGCTTTGAAGTGCCAACGGCGATTGCTGGAGTCGACAGCACGCTGCTCAACCCACGCAACACCTGGGCGGATAAAGCGGCCTATGACCAAGTCCTGAAAAAGCTGGCCGGAATGTTCGTCGAGAAGTTCCGTCGCTTCGAGGATACCGCGGCCGGCAAGGAGCTGGCCAAGTTTGGACCCCAGCTTTAATGAGAGACCTAGGCAAAAAGCACCTAGGTGTTTTTTGCCGCTGCGCTCTTAGGTAAATGCTGCCCATCGTCGGCGTGGACAAATCCAGCTATATTAACTGGGTATGACCACGACCGACGACACTACAACCAGCAACGAGTCGCCCGAGCTTGCAGTTAAACGCAAGCCTTGGTTGCGTCGTACTCGCTTGCGCATGATCGTCGCCCGCGTATTGGGCTGGGGATTCATCGCTGGCGTTGCCAGCGTTGCCGCTGTTTATGGTGGGATCAAAGTCTATCTGACACCAGGGCGGATTAAAGACCTGCTCACCGAGCAGGCGGCCGTCCAGACCGGCGGACGCCTAGTGATCGGTGCCGTCGAATTCGATGTGCTCAGCGGTTTGCGTCTACTCGATGTCAGCTATACGCCACCACTCGTGGGCGATAGCCGCGGCGTATTGGCCGGCGGTGCCCTGGAGCCAAAGGTTCTGGCCGCGTTTAAGCGCCTGCGTATCGAATACAGTATACCCAAGCTATTCGCTGGCCGTATCGAGCTGCGGGCGCTGCAACTTGAACATCCTGACATCTATTTAAAACAGACCGACGGCATCTTCAATTTCGCTGGGATCATGGCGTATCGCGACGCGCATTTCCCCAAGCCTAAAGAGCTGGTTGGCCCGCCGGCACCAGAACCGGTGAAGGCGCCCGGTCCGGTCGGCAAGGGACTGTTGCCCTTTGATCCGGCATTGCTTTATCTGCCGGTCCACCTCTTGGTGCAAAATGTCGGGATGGAAAACCTAGTGCTCGCCCTGACCAAGGAGGACCAGGGGCGGATCACGCAACAGATCAACACCTCAGGGTTTTCTTTGGACCTGGGCCTCACCTGGTTTGGTAATGTCAGCTCGATCTGGCTGAATTCGATGAGCAGCTTTGAACGTCCTTTGACTCTCACCCTTGATGCTGAGCCGGCACCAGGAGCCAAGTTGGTGCGGTCGCTCAGCCTCGAGTCAGCACTGGGACTGCGCTTTGAACTATCTAATCTGACCCGGGCTAAGGTCGATTTGGCGACGCAGGTCATCAACGTAGCGACGCCTGCAGCGAGCTACAAGGACCTCAGGACTTTGGTCAAAGTCGCGGTCAATCTCAGCGATGATTTAAAGGGCATACGCATCGATACCGTGGAAGCCGAACTAGCCGATGCCATCAGCTATAACCTGGGCGGGTCGATCAGCGTGGCCGACAGCCGTATGGAGCAGATCACGCTAAAATTGAAGCAGCAACTGCACTTAGATCTAAAGCAGCTGGCGTCCCTCGCTAAGCCCTTTGTGCCAGATCTCAAAGCCTCCGGAGAAATCTCCCTGGAAGACTTTAAGATCAACGGCACGGTCGAACCAGAAAAGCTTAAAGCGGCGGCGAAGGACTTGATCCTACCTTACGTGTCGGGAACCCTGTGGCTGAGCGAGGTCTTCGTCGACCTCCCGGCGACCGGGGTTGCGATGGAGCCCCTGGATGGATCTTTATCCATTGCGGTCGGACCAGCTCTAAGCGGTGGTGGTTCACAAGTCGATGTCGCCCTCGATCTCAATCTGCCCAAAGTGACAGCCGAAAAGCAAACTCCACTTGGTTTGGTGTCGGCCGGTGTAGCTGACTTTACCACCAAGGTCACAGCTCGGGCCCTCTGGCCGCAGATGGTGGCACCAATCTTAAAGGTGAATGTCCAGGCAGCTCACGTCACGGCCAAAGGCGAGCATATCGCACCGGTCGATGTGCCGTTGTTTTTAGATATCGACGCCGAGGGTCGCCAAGATCTGGAGCACCTGGGGCTCAACGCTAACTTGGAGCTGACAGGACTTGCCGAGCTTAGCGCCATGGCCGACTGCCTGGATAGCTGTACACACGTTCGGTCCAATCTGCAGGCACGTCTCAATTCACTGGCCAAGCTTCATGCCATACTGCTGCCACTCAGTGAACCGCTGAACCTCGCAGCGGTGATGCCGACCCAACTGTCGGGTGCGGTGGATCTTCAGTTCGGCTTGCGTGGTCGCCTGCCGAATCCTCGCACGACGCCGCCTAAGGAGCTGGTGGAACAAGCGGATATTCAATTCAGCACGCAGCTCAATGTGAGCAAACTCAATGCTAAGTTGCCGCTTGATCACATCGATCTCAAGGGCCTTGATACGCGTTTTAGCCTTGCGGGCTCGACGCATCAACAGAAGCTCGATTTCACGCAAAAGTTTGATAGGCTGACTCTGATCTTGCCAAAGCCTCAGGCGAAGCCTGCTGAGAGCCCAGGCCCGGTCACCAAAGGCAACGCAGCTACACCTGCTCCAGCGGCTGCACCTGCTCCACCGTTGACTGCGGCCGCGTCCGTTGCAGCTGCCGAGGAAAAGCCGCCGCAACCGGTGGCAGTCGATCACTTCGCGTTTGACCTGAGTATCGACAATACCATCGACGGGGCGGTTGACATCAGCCAGGTGAATGCTCTGCTGCATCGTATGTTGACCAAAGTAGAAACTAAATTGTTTGTGGGAAAAGTCGCGATGGATGGCGTTTTGCCTCATCCCGTCGCCGATTTTCAACTGACCAGTCGGGTGAGCCAGGAGCAAATGAACAATCTTGTACTGCACGATTTAACCCTGCGGCTGCCAGAGTTCGGCACCGTCGTTCAGCTTGGGGCGACGGCAGGGATTGGTGCTGATTTTCAACCACAAAGCCTTCATGCCAAACTGGATACGCAGGTCGTACACAATGGCGAGGAGAAGCTCCCCGGCGGCATCAAGACTTCCGGACGCATGGGACTTAGGTTGGCCGTAGATAGCGATGATATGCGTACTGTGGGCGTTGACGGTTACGTGTCGTTTGCCCATTTCAATGTGATGGTGCCAGGTAAACAGCCAAATGATCCCGCCTTGCTCACCCTAGAGAAGATGAATGGCCAGATTCCATTTCGGCAAGTGGTCAAGATACCAAAGCCGACTCCAGCAACGACTGCGACCACTTCGACCTTACCAGTAGATCAAGCTGCCACGGTGGCCGCAGCTGGGTCCTCGCTGCCTGGCCAAAGCCAGGCACTTCCTGAGGTCGTCGTTGCGAGTGACGGTGATGCGGCAGTGGATACTGATGCGGTGTCCATGGCTCATGCCGTGCAGACCTACATGGCTAAGAGCGATAGCCGGCCTATGCCCGGAAGCAATCTGGTGGCGACGGTTGATTACGGCTCGATCAGGCCGTTCTACCCAGAAAGGCGGCCGCTTTCGATCCAGCGCCTTGAAGTCGCCAATCTGGAGTTCTCGAAGATGGAGTTTGACATGGAGCTGCGCCAGAATTGGTTCGCTCTAAACCAGTTCGTCATCGGCTTTCTCGGTGGCAAGATCGAGGGCGACTTCCAGCTAGCCTTTGATGCGTCAAATCCGGTGCCAAGTTCGATTCCGCAAAGCCTTCGCGCCTCAGTGCATTTGACGCGGCTTGATACGAGAAAGTTGATCGAACGCTTCCCAAGCCTCAGCGGCAAGGCCTCGTCGTCTGAACTATTTTCCAACCCCTACATCGATGCGACCCTGCATCTGGTCTTTGACATGCGTTCGAATGATATCGCCGGAGGTCTGGACATCTCGTCGATTGGCAAAGAGCAATTGCGCATGATCTTGTATTTCGTCGATCCATTTGAGCAGAATCCAACCATTGGCGATATCCGCAAGGCCCTGGCCTTTGGCGAAGTGCGGCAGGTGATCATTCCGCTCAAAAATGGCGAGGTCGGTATGGATGTCGATCTGCGACTTCTCGGCGCGCCGATTCCTTTACCTAAGCTAAGTCACTTCCCGATCAGTCAGTTACTGCAAAATGTGAAAGATCAATCAGCTCCCGCTGCCAGTGGAGCCGGGTGAAGGAGGACAGGGTGAGGCGGCGCGAAATAAATGGATGGTTGATGATTGCTGGAATGGGATTGGCGGGCTGTACCTTCAATTTTGATGTGACGAGTCAGCGTACGGCCTTGGAAAACCAAGTCATGGGCACCTATAAAGAACTCGATGACGATTTGATCCTTGCCTCGTCAGTCCGCGGCCTCAAAACCAAGGTCGATACGGCTCCCGTCAAAGTTTCAGCCAGCAAGCAGGGCGCGCTCGATGCACGGCAAAATCAGCTATTCAATCAGGATGATATCGACGAACTCAAGCAGCAGCAGATCCTAGGCGAAGCGGCAGGAGGGACTGTCGTCTTGTTACCTCGGCACTTGGTCAAGGGGGAGGCGCCTGCAACCAAGGACTATGCCTTGGCGGCACAGATTGCGGCAGAAGAAAACCGTGACCGTCAAGCCATCTGGCAGCGGATCATCGATGCTAATGAACACCTCTCCGCTCGCGACCTGCCAAACGTCAAGATGACCTACGCCAAGATGCTGCGGGACAGCGCCGCTGGTGGGGTCTGGTATCAAGAGGACACGGGGTCATGGGTGCAAAAGCCGTCGCATGGCGCAGGCAGGTTATGAGCAGCAGCGGGCGGCTCTGTGTATGCATGGTGGTTGTGCTCCTAGCAGGAGCATGCCAGAGCCGGCGCTATCTGGAGGATTTTCACCCGGAGTCTTACACGCCAGGTTTGAGCTTTTACACGCCCGAGCAAGTGACTGCGGGCAGCGAATCAAATTTTTCGCCTGATCTGTCGCCCAACGGCGAGTATGTCTTTTACACCTCCGACCGCGGTGGCAATAAGGATCTTTGGGTGAAGCCCACGGTCGGTGGATTTGGTCGTCTGGTGACCAATCATTCGGCCGATGACTTTGCCCCGGTGCTGAGTCCAGATGGCAAATACGTTGCGTTTATTTCGCGGCGTACCGATGCTGCTGGCGATGTGCATGTTCTGAAATTGGGCAGGTCGTGGGCGAAGTTCTTTGGCAATCCCGAAGGGACCGTACTTGATATTAACTCGCCACAAACCGAGGACACGAACCCCTCGTGGTTCCCTGGTAGCGACCGCGTGGTATTCGCGGCGCGCTTGCCTGGAGACAAGCAGCCAGCGTTGATGGTGGCGGACCTGGATACGCTGACGCCCGAGCCGCTCGCTGACCTGAAAGGAGACCAACCTAGCGTGTCTCCTGATGGGACGATGGTGGCCTATGTCAACCTGGGCGCCCTTTACATTTATCATATGGACACGCGCAAAATCGAACAAGTGACCGCTGGTGGGCTGCTGCAGGATGGGCAACCGAGGTTTACCGGTGATGGCAAGTCCCTGCTGTTTATTCGCTACAGCGATGATACCAACGGTGATGGAAAGCTAGACGGTGATGATCAACCGACCATTTGGCGGCTCGATTTAGCGCTCCAGAGGCAGGCGAAGCAACGCGAAAACTACTTGATCGTGCCGCTCACCGCCGCGTCCTTTGCCGCGTATTCGCCGCAGATTCGCGGACCCTATTTGTATGCCGCTCTCAAGACCGAATTGGGTCTGGATATCTTTCGCTTTCCTGAATTTGGTCAGAGCAAGCTAAGTTCTGATATGGCCGTGGTGTTGGCACAGTTTGATCAGCGTTCAAATGAATATGAAAAGTCCTTGATACTCCGTCGCGCCGAGGCTGCCTTTGCCTTGGCGCATCAAGACGACCTTGCTGCGGAGTGTGCCCTGCGCGAATTGCAGTGGGTCGTGCAGCATGGGCGCACTGTCGAAGCGAAGTGGGTCTACGCCAAGCTTAAGGCGCAATCGGGCTTTGATCCGGCGATCCACGCACTGGCTGACCTTGCCATGATCTTGTTGGACCTAGAGCCGATTGGTTATCCAAAGTTCACCGAGAATCTCACCGTTGAGCAGACACAAAAACTGGTGGAGTTACTGGTCCGTACGGAGACTATCGCAAAAAGGAGTCAATCCTCAAAGCGGGTCATTGGTCAGGCTGAGCTACTCAAAGCGCAAATCCTGGCCGCACAGCGGCAATACTTTGCGGCCAATCAGCTCCTTGCGCAGGTGGCCAAGAGCTACGGTGGAGACCGTAGACTGGCGGCTGAGGCCGCTTACTATGCGGGCGTCATCACACCGGCGACAGCCGATGATGATACGGCTGTCAAAGTCCTCAAGGAGGTTGCTGCTACGTATCCAGACCAACGCGAGGTCGCACGGCGGGCGGCCCATGCGGCGATAAGTCTGCTTGAACGGCATAATGACCGGCTGGAGCAATTGGTGGCCTTGCGCGTGTCTGCTAAGGGCATTCCACTGATGCCTGCTCTTGCGCACATGCGGATCGCAGACATCTTCTTGGCTCAGGGAAAGGAGGCGGTCGCTGCCAATGAGCTTCGCCAAATCATTGATCTTTATCCGGAGTCACCGGAAATCATGGTGGAGGCGGCAACGCGCCTGTTACCACTCGATCTAAAGGCAGAGCGCTTTGCCTTGGCCGAGTCGTCCCTCAAGCGCTTGGCTCAAGGTCTAGAGCGCGGCCGTCCGGAGTATATCGCTCAGGCCAAAGAACTGCTCTTTGCATTCTACCTAAGTCGCGGCGAAGACCTCCTAAAGCAGCGGGAACCCGGCTTGGCAATGAAGGTCTATGCGCAGGTTTTGGCCCTAGATGAGCGAAATATCAGTGCCCACCGTGGGCGCATCGATGCTGCATTTATGAACCAGACACTCAGTAACTTGGTCGAAGAGTACGCCCATCATGTCAGCGAGCAGCCGGAGAGTGCCGAATGGGTCTATATCTACGGCTATGCGAAAACCTACACCATCGATCAAGCCGTAGGTCCTAGCGCGCGCCTTGCGGCGATCGATGAGGCCACCGAACTGGTCGAAAGGGCGCGCCAACTCAACGGGCAGATTTTACAGATCCATCAAACGCTTGGTTGGCTGTACATGCAGAAGAACTTCACCGTTTGGCAATACTACCGGTCCGGGTCTATGGTGGGCTCGCTAAGCCAACGCGGTAGCTTAGTGCGGGATTTCTTTGGTGCCGGTGACCCAGACTGGCGCGAGTTGGCGATTGAGGCGTATCAAAACGCCTATTTTCTTAGTCAGCCCGCGTCGGTTGAACGGGCTGGGTTGGCGCAAAATCTCGGCCAAGCTTACTATTCCCTGCACAACTATAAAAAGTGCTTGGACTATTATTTGCAGAGGGTGCATCTACTCTCAGTGATCCCCATGCGCGACGCTCGAGCTGAAGCGATTTTGTTTGAGCGCGCCGGGCGCTCGGCCTTTCAAATCGATGAGCTGGGCTTGGCTGCAGATTTACAGCGGCAAGCCTTGGCTGCCTGGGAACGGGTTGGCAAAGATGAACGCATTGCTTACTCGCTAGATGCATTGGCATTGAGTCGGCGCGAACAGGGCGACTTCATTGAAGCCGCGACCTTGTATGAGCGCCTGAGTCGCATCCAGGAACGTACCGGACAAGAGGTGAATTTAGTCGGGACCCTATCCAACCTCGGTTACTGCGCCTTCATGCGCCACGACTATAGCGGTGCGCTCGTGCTGTTTGACAAGGCCGAGGC
Organism: Pseudomonadota bacterium; assembly: GCA_026390445.1. Taxonomy (GTDB): domain Bacteria; phylum Bdellovibrionota_B; class Oligoflexia; order Oligoflexales; family CAIYRB01; genus CAIYRB01. The sequence continues at coordinate 72,532 of JAPLFX010000031.1, read as the reverse complement.
CGCGCTCAACTTGGTGCTGCAAAGCCCGGATAAGTTGGCGGCGGAGGAGGCGAAGAAGAGCAAGGATACGTCGATTAAGATCGCTTTAGGCGGTGGTAGCTCGGCGGCCAAGGGTTTTGATTTCCTCACGAGACGGTTGCTTATTCTGTCATTTCGGGCGGAAATCTACGAAAAGATGGGGCGACTCGACTTGGCGCTCGCCACCAACGAGGAGCGCTTGAAGGTTTTGCAGGATGCCTCGGGCCAAGAGAAAAAGCATCTGGCCGAGAGTGAGGCTCTGGTCGATAATGCCATCGGTGACCTGCGCCTAAAGGCCGGATTTCACAGTGGTGCAAAGTTAGCGTATGCGGCCGCCGCCTTTGCGGCGAAAGTGGCAGCAGGTGCTGACCAAAAACTGAGTTCGCCCGGCGAATTAACCAACCGTATCAACCGGGCACGGGTGGCGCTACGGCTAGCGAGTCTGACGTTACTTGGCAGCAAGGAGCTGGCCGGTGAACTAGCCGATCTTGACGCCACGTCCGCACAGCTGCGGCCGATCTACCAAAGTGGCGTCAAAGCACAAGGCCGGCCGCTGGCGGCTAGCTTAGAACTCGCCTCATCGCTGCGTTTAACGGTAGGTGGCGCGAAGACGGATACAGCAGCTAAAGCCGGTCTCGAAGAGTCTCTTGCGGTTTATAAAGCCATCGCTGCGCCGCCCGCAACATCGCTCGGTGCGGTCCTGGCGTACCAGCATTTCGTACCAGGTGTGGCGACAGAAGGCGAAACTCAGTGGAAGAGTCTCGCCCAAGCTGGTAGCACCACGAAAGCCTTCGAGGCCCTGGACCGCTGGATTGCTTCGGGTGGTGTGATGCGCACGCCGCCGGATCGACGCTTGGCACGGCAATTATTCGAGGGGCAGCTCGACGCGGCGTGGACCAATCCGGATGCGGCAGTGGCATTGACCTTGGTGCGGCGGTTTGCTTTGATGCGGCTTAGCGATATGGCTCAGCGCTCCGGTTTGGACCAGGCTCGCAGCCATAAGCTGTTGGCGCTACGCGACACGCCACAGATTTTTAAGGCGCTTGGTGATACCGATGCGGCACTTTGGGTGCATAAATCGTTCGCCGGCGATGTCTACGCTGTGCTGATGGCAAAAGGTAAGGTCAGCACGGGACGCGGTAAGGTTTTGCCAAAGCAAAGCCTCGATGCGGCAACCTATGCTCGGATATTCGAAACCACCGGTCTAAGCAAAGCAATGCCTGAACAAGGCGGAACGGTTTATCTCATACCCGATCAAGAGCTGTTTGACGTGCCGTGGGAACAGCTAGGAAGTGCCAATGGGCTCCTGCAGCAACGCCTAGTAGCGTATGCCCCGGCTCTGGACCTGCTGCCGGAATTCGTTCAGGGTCGTCGCCTAGGCAAGGGGAGCTTGGGATACGTTGGGAAAGATCCGCCGGCAGCGACCTTCGCCTCTGCCAATGCCAAGCGTACCTTGCAAGCGGTGGCACTTGAGGCGCCGGCGCCGCTGCTCGACCGCTTGACCCCTTATGATCTATTGCATATCGATCTACCGTTGTGGCTAAACGACGTCGAGCCAGGGGAAAGCACAGTGGCGGCTGGTCTTAAAGGAGCGCGCTCGAGCCAGAGCGATCTTCCCCTAAAGCGCCTTGCAGGGTCGACCTTGCCGAGTGCCACTGCGGTGATTTATGCCAAGGTCGAGCGCGCAAACCGCGATCTCGACGCCAGTGGCGAAGGTCACGATGGGTGGCTGTTTCTGTCCTTGGCGCACCTAAGCGCGGGTGTTCCGACGGTCTTTATGGCTGACGGCAAACGACCACCGGTTTGGCCGGCGTTCTATGCGACTTTAGCGACTTCGTCGGTGGGGGAAGCCGCAGCTGCGGCGCAGCTTTCGGGCCGTGTTCTTGGATATCCTGGAATTCCTGGTAAAGATGAAGAGTCCTTTGCTAAAGAGCAATTGCCCAAAGCCCTTGATGCGGCCGATGATGCCAAGGCGGATCAGGATTTTGACGCGGCGGCCGTGCTCTATCGTCGTTCTTTATACGACGCGCAGCGACTTTCAAAGGGTGATAGCGAAGACATGGCGCTTAAGGGCTTGGTCCAGTCTCTGGTACAAAAGCGAGACTATGAAGGGGCCTTACCGTTTCAAATGCGCCTAGCAGAACGCTTGAATCCAGCCGTGCAGACTCCGGCCGCTCCTGGAGTCAAAAAGGATGAAAAGGATCCGGTTGACTACGCTAGATCACTGCTAGAGGCCGCGGCGATCGCCGTCAAAGGCAGTCAAGCGGATGTTGCTGGTCGGCTGCTAGACCAGGCCGAAGTGGTCTTTAAGTCCGAGGATATGCCCGATCAGCTCGGCAAGGTTTGGCAATACCGTGCGATTAATTTTGAAAATCAACATCGCTACGAGGACACCTTGGCGGCTTATGAGCAGGCTCGTGGCTTATACGTCAAGGTTAAGCCTGATGAGGCGGCGAATCAGCTTCTAAACATCGGCAATGTTTACAATCGCGATCTCAGCGATAGCGTCAAAGCACTGGAGTACTATACCCAAGCAGCAGATGCTTTTAAGGCGCTAAAGAAACAGGATCTCTACCTCTCGGTCTTGATCGACAAGAGCAGCACCTTGATGACCATTGGCGACCTGGATGCAGCGTCGGCTATCTTGGAGCGGGAAGTGATTCCGAATATCGACCGTGCTAAGCAAACGGTCCTGTGGGTGCGCGCTTCACAGATGCTCACCAACGCCTACTTTCGTGCGGGGCTTTTCCAGGAGGCTAAAGATCGCAATGAGTTGACCATTGCCGCTGCGGCACTTGTAAAGGTTCAGCTGGCCCGCGTTGGTCTACAGGTCGATGCCATGGGTATGAAGGCGATGATCGCCGGTAAGCTTGGTCAGTACAAATCAGCCTTTGCCGAGTTTCAGGCAGCGGTCAAGATAGCGCAGGAGTATAAGCTTCAAGGTCCGCTGGCATCGCTTTACAACAACTATGGCTTCTGGGCGCGAGAGTACGGTGCGGTCGATCAATCGATCGCCTTTTTTGATGCGGCTTTACGCATCGATACCGACCTAAAGTCGCGTAGCTCAATTGCTTTTGATCATCGCAATATGGGCCTGAGTATTATTTTGAAGGGCGACTTCAACCGCGCCAAGGATTTATTAAAGGATGCGTTAGCTGTCAGCGAAGAGCTCCACTTGGTCTACAATGAAGCGTATTGCCAGTTTGGCCTTGGCGATATCGCGATGAGAGAAGGACAGTGGGGCGATGCTGAGGCTTATTTTCGCAAAGCTCTAGCTATCTCAGTCAAGGGGGCGATGCGCGACTTTGTGTGGCGGGCACATGCTGGCATAGCAGCCGCTCAACATAAGCGTGACGCTCAAAACGAGGCCGCTGCCTCTTACGCCGAGGCATTGAAGGTGATTGAGGCGATGAGCGCTGGTTTAAAATCAGAGGATTCACGCAGCGGCTTTATTTCCGATGTGGGTGTACAGCAAGTGTACGGTGGATATAGTGCTGTACTGACCCAACTAGGGCGATATGAGCAAGCCTGGACGGTTAGCGAGCGCGGGCGTGGGCGGGCTTTTATCGACGCCCTCGGGACGCAGCGAAGGCACCTGAAGGTACCCACAAATCCCCAAGAAAAGGCGCAGTGGGGGAACTTTTCCCTTGTCGATGCCATCACCAAGGAGGAACTCAGCCGTCTGCTCGGGCCTGGTACCGCACTGATCGAGTACCAGGTCACCACGGATCACCTCCTGATCTGGTGGCTCATAGACGGCCAGATCAGCGGCAAGGCCGTGCCTATGCCGGCTAAGGATTTACTCGCGAAAGTACGCGAATACCGCGAGCTCATGCAGAACTTCTCATCGACGGACTATCTTGGTAAAGAGCTTGCCGATCTTTTGCTGACGCCGGTGCTAAGTCAAATCGGCACCGCCAAGCACTTGGCCATTGTTCCGCATGGCAGCCTGCACTTTTTACCGTTTGCGGCGCTTCCTCTCGGCCCTAGCGAAGATGTCATCGACCGCTTTGCCGTGTCCTATCTCACGAGTGCGACGATGGCGCGCTTTACTCTTGATCCTAAGCCTCGGCACCTAGGCGCATCGACCCGCATCCTCGCCCTGGCAAATCCCACGGGTGAGACGGCAGCAGCTCAGGCGCTGCCTTTTGCCAGTAAAGAAGTCGAGGTGATGGGGAGATATTTTCCTGCTCGCGATCAGCGCCAAGGGGCTGCTGCCACCAAGGCTGCGGTGCGCGAATGGGCGCCCAAATTGGATGTGCTGCATTTAGCTACCCATGCCGAGTTCCGGCCCAATAATCCGGCGGAATCGCGGTTGTTTCTCGCGTCAAAGTCGGGCGAAGAGGGCGATCTTTCGGTCGCTGATATCTTTGCCTTGGATTCAAGAGCCGATCTAGTGACGCTGTCGGCCTGCGACAGCGGCCTCGGCCGACTGTCCTCTGGGGATGAAATCATCGGCATGGAGCGCGCATTTTTTTACGCCGGAGCCAATACCGTTGTCTCTAGTCTCTGGCGTATCAGCGACGTGGCCAGTGCCGTTTTGATGAAGCGCTTTTATCGCTATCTAGCCGCAGGTGAGTCGCGTGCCGAGGCCATGCGCCATGCGCAGAAAGTGGTCAGAAGGTATTTCAATCACCCCGCCTATTGGTCGTCGTTTCGCGTCGTCGGGGAGCCACGATGAGCCAACTCAAGCTGTGGCTGCGTTGGAGCAGCCGTTCACTATGGCTAAGCAGCCTTGGTCTGGCTTGCGGGCAGCAGGGAAAAGGCCACGGTGATCCGCCAACGCCAACGAGTACCCCCGGGCATTTAAGTCTGAGCAGTAGCAACGTCACCGGTGGCTTTGCTTTAGGTACAACGAATGTGCCGGCGCGTGGCTATGATCTATGGATCTTCAATCATACGAGTCCTTCTCTAGAAGAAGTACCGTTGGATAGTAGCGGAGCCTTTAGAGTGCCCTTGGCGCATTTTGTCGAAGGGCAATCCTATTCCATGCACCTGCTTAAAGACTTTAACTGGGTTGGAGATGTCGACGTGGCGACCTCTACCCCTGGCACACAGGCTGCGTTTGTCTATCAGGGGGGCCTCGGTTTTGATCTAGGGATCGTTCCGATTGCGCTGGACAAACAGGGGGTACCCGCAGTTCAAAGCTCAGGTATCGCGGCGACGATCGGCGGTGGATTTAACGTTGCGCCGACGTTTAGTGCATCCTTTGGCGACTATCTTCTGCCAAACCAGGTGACTCGGGTGGCATTTAGCAGCCAGCTCTTTGTCTTCGATGCACCGACTCTGCTTTATTCATTTTACCAGCGGTCTGCTTATCCGGCAGCTTTTGCCACTGACCTGAGGCGCCTGTACCGACTTGGGGCCTTGGTGCTAGCCCGCGATGAGACGGAGGTGATCGGCGTCGCACTTAGTCGTACCGGCCCATGGCAAAGTTCTGGTCGCGTGGCAAATGATGACCAGGTCGCGCCTGAGGCAGCTGGTTTGATCGGGGCCTTGCCAAGCTGGCTGAGCAAGACAAGCCCAGCTCGCTATGAATTTAGTGCTTTTAGCGGTGGTATGCCGCCTGCGGCCGCAGTGGCGGTCTTTAAGGTTCAACCAAATGGCGGCGCTGAGGTCTCGGTGCCGCGCCGCTTGGCGCGCCGTCTTAGCATGCCGCCTAAGATCACTGCCGTGGCGACAGATGGGAGCACTCCAACCGCCGTGGATTATACATCGGCCAGTGATGCCAATGGATTGACCAGACCGTTTTGCCGCAGCGGTGAAGTGGTACTGGACGTCCAACCACCTCTGGATGAAGTGGACGCACCGATTGCGGCCACGGTCTTTGATCGCATCGAGGTATATTTCGACTATTACCGCAATGATGGCCTGAAGACCGTCAAAGTCGCTACCGACCCGATGCAGTATGCCGCACCCTACAACGCGGCCATGGTCGACACCTCACTCACCGATCTCTCGCGAAGCTGGGATCCGACCATGCAAAAACTCACGTTTACTTTGGGGACGACGGTGCAAGCTTTGGGTACGCAGGAGTTACGCCTTTGGTCCGATCTGTTCGTTGTCACCGACTCCGGCAAGACACCGTCGGCAGTGCGACTTCGCATTTACTATCTTAGCGACGGCGAGGCGACGGCGGCGGCGACGGCGGTCTGGTTTAAGAGCGGTTGCTAGACTGCGACGTGGCATCATAGTCATTTACAAAACACTAATTTGATTATAAAGTACCGGGCCGGCCTTGGTCGGTCTATATTTTATATCTTATTGATATCTTAAACTTAATTTTCGCGGAGTGCATCATGTCCCCCCTGGCTCAACGGATTCTTCTCGTCGTCGCAATGCTTACTGGCCTTAGTGGTGAAGGCTTGGCCCAACTGGGTCCGACCCTGCCGCCAACCTTGCCCCCGATCGGTGGGTGGGGCGTTTACACCTGTGTATCGACGTCCAACACGATCTGCGGTCAAGCTTTGGGCTACACGGAGGCTCCTGCGCGTGTTCGTTGCGGCGGGATACCTGTCGCTTACTGCTATCAAAGCTATTGAGTGTCGGCGCGACTACTTCTTGTCATGCTGCAGCATGACTTCGGCGCGCTCTATGGCGACGCGGGTTTGGAAGCGCGGCGATTTGGCCAGTAGAGCCGGAATGCGGGCATCGGTCTCGGCTGGGTTGTGAAAGATAAGGAAGCAACATAGATCGCCGCGTTTTGTGTCAACGGCGGCGATCATACGGCGAAAATCATCTTCGGTTGCCAGTTTGGCCTCGTCTTTCGGGGCGTCTTTTGCGTCGGGTGCGCCATCCTTAGGTGTAACTTTCGCCGGATCGGACGTGGCGACGCCGCGAAACTTGAAGTCTTTGCCGGTCGCCTGAGCAGTCTTTAGGCGATCGAGTAATGATGCGACTTTTTTAGCAACGCGAGACTCTTTGATCGTGGCGGCGATTTCTAGGTGCGCAATGGCTCCAGCGAAGTCTCCGTCGCGGCTTTTGCCGAGCGATAGATTGTAGAGGACGATGGCTTTTTGGTTGAGATTGTCGTCGGGTATCGATTCCAGGGTTTTATTGTACAGCTCGATGGCCTCAGGCCCCTGGCCGCACTTTGCTAGGGAGATCGCCTTGTTGTTCATATAGGCGACGATATTGTCGATGGACTCAAAGGTCGCCATGATCTTCTTGGCCATAGCACTGTCGCCTTTGGTAATTGCGACATTTACCTTCGCCTCGACGGTTTGGGCCGAGTCAGGATCAATGGCAGTAACTTTGTCGAGCGCTTCCTGGGCCGCGGCATGGTCGCCTAGCTCGGTCTGGGTCTCGGCGATTAGACACAGGCGTTCGAGGTTGTGTGGCGACATTGCCTGGGCCTTTTTGAAACACTTGAGGGCGGCGTCGTAGGCGCTCAAACGCATGAAGGACTTGCCTAGGACGTTCAAGACATGGATGCTATCGCCGGCTTGTTTAAGTGCTTCGATGGCGGCATCGCGAGCAAGCGCGAATTGGTTGTTGGCAAAGGCGAACTCGGCTTCGATCAAGCGTTTGCGGGCCATTGGTGTTTGTTTGTCCGCAAATAGCTGCAGCCTTAACGGCTCGGCATCGGCCTTGCGGTTATTTTTGAGCAGCATTCTTATTTTTCGTTCCAGCGTCATCTGCTCTGTCGGCATGCGTTCTTGCGCCATGGTCCAAATCAGGGCGGGTACGAAGACGTCTTTGTTGATCGGCTTCTGGATGATGTCCGCAACACTGATTTCGCGTACCAGGGGCATATCCTCTGGCTTGAGTAGCGAGCTCAGGACAATGATCGGCACGTTGAGAAAGCCGTGGTGTCGCACGCGCTGTATAAGCAGTGGACCGGTCAATTTCGGGACTCGCCACTCGGTAATGATGAGCTCCGGCTCCGGATTTTTCTCGAGGTAGTCCCAAGCTTCCTGGCCATTGGCAAAGATGCGGATGTTTTGGCAGCCGAGTTGCTTTAATATATCCTCGACGGCGCGCGCGGTAGATTCGTCGGATTCGATGATTACTGCGGTGTTGGCGCCAATGATGTTGATGCCAGCTCCGCCGCCGCTGTCACCTTCAGCGGCTAAAGCATCGGGATTGCCAAACAGAACTTTCGCCAGCTCTGTCACCTTGTCCGATAGAGTTTTGTCGACAAGTTTGACCTGACGCAGGGTCTTTTTCGCCAGCTCTTGATTGCCAAGATGGAACTGCGGCTCGGCAAGGTGCAGCAAAATTTGTGGGTCACCCGGGTAAACCTCTAGTAGATTCTTTTCCAACGCGGCCAACCCAGCATGGTTTTTGACCGTCTTTAGGTACTGTCGCAGATAATGCGCCGCGGTTTTTGGCTCGTTGAATTGTTTGCTCTCAAAGCGTGAGAATAAGGCCTTCATATCGGCGTTGAGCGTATCTTTTGTGACGGGCTTGTGGTGATAGGAGAACAATCCTAGCTCGAAGGCCGTTGGTAACACATAGGACTCTTCTTCAGTGACGAGAAGTGAGATACGAATGCCGCGCAGTTCAGGGTGTTCGGAGCATATCTTGAGCAAATGCAGGGCGTTGACGGGTTGGTCCGCCTGCAGTGGTGCGACGATCCAGTCGGCGCTATCTGATTCCAGGTGGGAAAGTACATCCTGGACTGAAGCCTTGCTTTCGACCGACTCAAAGCCCAGGGTCGAACGGATGGTCTCAGCCATCATCTGGCGCACAGGTCCCGAGGGATCGACGACAACGACCCGGCATTTTTTGTTGGTTAGACTGCTGGTCATGGACTGGCCTATTGAGGATAAAGGGTGCTTGGGACGTGCCAAGCCACCCAGATGAGTTCCTATCGGTGGGTCGCTTGGAAGTTTAAGCGTTTCTTCAAGGTCCGAGTGGACTACACTGATATGAATGGAATATTTTGCGCCAAAGAGATTTCATCAGCTGGCCCCGAGCCGGCGTCATGCTTGGCAAGCAGCCTGCATGCAGCGTATAAGGTGGTTATGCGTACGTTCCTGCAGACCTTACTGAAAATGAGCATCGTAGCGGCTTTGTTGATGTGGCTGAGCCACTCAGACAAGCTGGACTTTAGGCATCTCCGTGTTTTAATTGATGATCCGGCGATCTTTGCGGCTAATTTAGCGATGTGGTCCCTTGGCTACGTGGGGCTGGGGACGTTGCGCTGGTGGTTGTTGCTGCGTGGGCTGGACCTTCATGTCAGTTTTCCGCGCGCCTTGCACTTACAACTGATCGGCTTCTTCTTTAATACGACGATGCCTGGTGCGGTGGGTGGCGACATCGTCAAGGCCGTCTATTTGATCCGCGATCAATCGCAGAGCCAGGGTAAGACGCGAGCGATGCTGACCGTGCTGCTCGACCGAGCTGTTGGCTTAGCGGCGCTGTTTGTCATGGCTGGCTCCGCGATCATGTATAATTCTTCGTTTTTTCTTGAGCGGCCCCCCATGATCCCGCTGATCGTGTTCATTGGCGCGGGCTTGGCGGCGATCTTGGGTGGCTTTGCTGTCGTCATGTTCCCCTTTAAACCTGGCAAGGATCCCTTCAAGCGGTTTCTTAACCTTGGCTGGCCGGGGTTCTCAACGGTGGAAAAAATCTACGATGCCTTGCGCGCTTATCGCGAGAAACCCTTGATCCTGATGGCGACCGTCGGGATTTCGGTGGTGATCCAGTCTAGCGCGGTGCTTTATGCGCTGTTTTTGACTCAGCGTCTCACTGGGCAAAGGCCAGAGTTCAGTGTGTTCGGCACGATCTTTCCGATCGGTACCATGACGACGGCCTTGCCTCTGGCGCCTGGGGGCCTTGGCCTCGGGCATCTCGCCTTTGAAAAGTTGTTCACCATGGTCGGCCTGACCGGTGGGGCGAATATCTTCAATATCATGGCGCTGGGTCAGCTGTGCTTGAACCTGCTCGGATTCATCCCCTACCTATTTTACCGCTCGTCGATGGGTAGCTTGAAGGCGATGCAGGACAAGTTAAGCGGCGAAAGCGAAGCCTCCACGGTGACGTGAGCGTTGGGTGGTGCGCTCTTAATTTGGCGCCCTACCCAGATATGTTTGCTCATGGGGCTCTAAGCGCCTGCGTTCAGATCGGTTTTCCTGAGTGGCGAAAAGATTCCGCGACAGCTCTTGCTGTAGATCAAGGATTCGCTACCATCGGCCTGAGAGCTTACTGGGCAAGGGTAGCACGCCGTAGTGGGCTGCTAGGCCGTGTGTCGCCTGCGCTGCACGCCGCACGCATGGTGGAAAGGCCGAGGCCCAGGGATTCGAGGCGGACACCATACATAGTGGTTGACGCTCCATTGCACCACTAGATATGCTGCTAGCAGAGCCGGTTACCCTAATCTTTATATTAAGTAGACCCCCGTTTGGCCATTGATGCTGAATGGGCCGTGGAGGTTTTTTTATGTCTTCCCAAGCCCCTCAGGTTGCCACCAAGTCAGCCCAGTCGCTCAGGTCCTCCACGCTGCCTCGCATATCGTCCACTGCGGGGATCGACCCGGCCTTGCGCGTGCGTAAGCGCGATGGTCATTTCGAAGCCGTCGATCCGCTGCAGATCGTTTTAAAGGTGGCACGATGCGCTGAGGGTCTGGCGCATATCGACGCCCAGACGGTCGCTGACAAGGCCATTAGGGGCCTCTACGACGGCGTGTGTACGACCGAGCTCGATGCCTTGCTGATCGCCAATGCGGCAATGCTGATCAGCGAGGAGCCCGAGTACTCGAAGTTGGCGGCTCGCCTGCTCGACGTCTATATCGCCAAGGAGGTCTTTATCGTTCGGGGCATCGAGTCGTTCTATGACTCTATCGCCGCAGGTTACCGCAGTGGCTTGATCGCCGAGACCACCTACGCCTTCGTCTGCGCCCATGCACATACCCTTAATGAGGCTATTCGGCGCCAGAACGCCGATCACTTCGAGTATTTTGGCCTGCGCACGGTCTATGATCGCTACCTGCTGCGCGACCCGAAAAGTCGTGCGGTGATCGAGACCTCGCAATACTTTTTCATGCGCGTGGCGTGCGGTTTGTCGACGACCGTCGAGGACGCGATTCACTTTTATCAGCTGATCTCGACCTTTGAATATATGCCGTCGACGCCGACGCTGTTTAATTCCGGGACGCAGCATCAGCAGATGAGCTCTTGCTACCTTCTCGACAGCCCTGAAGACGACCTTGGCTCTATCTACGACAAGTACCGCGACGTCGCCATGTTGTCTAAATACGCCGGCGGTATCGGCTTGGCTTATCACCGGGTTCGGGCCAGAGGCTCGCTGATTCGCGGTACCAACGGCCAATCCAATGGGATCGTACCTTTTCTTAAGACCCTTGATTCCTCTGTCGCTGCGGTCAATCAAGGCGGCAAGCGCAAGGGAGCGGCATGCATCTACCTAGAGTCCTGGCACGCCGACATCTATGACTTTCTCCAGCTACGCAACAATACCGGCGATGAAGCGTCGCGGACCCACAACCTCAACCTCGCCAACTGGGTCCCAGATCTGTTCATGAAGCGGATCAAGACCGATGGCGAGTGGTCGCTCTTTGATCCCCATGATGTCCCGCACCTGACCGATCTTTATGGCGAGCCTTTCGAGGCCGCATACGCTGCGGCTGAAGTCGCCGGACTAGCCAAAAAGCAGGTGAAGGCCCGCGACCTCTATGCCCTGATGATGAAGACGCTGGCCCAAACCGGAAACGGTTGGATGACTTTTAAGGACGCTTCGAATCTAAAAGCCAATCAGACTGGTAAGGCAGGCAACACCATTCACCTGTCAAACCTCTGCACTGAGATCCTCGAGGTGACGTCGCAAAGCGAGGCGGCGGTGTGCAATCTGGGTTCGCTCAACCTGTCGCGTCATGTCGAGGACGGTCGCTTTGATTTTGACAAGTTGGCGGAAAATGTCCGCTTGGCGGTGCGCTTTCTCGATCGGGTTATCGACATCAACTATTATCCGATCCCTCAAGCCGAGGTTTCCAACCGCCGCTGGCGCCCTGTCGGTTTGGGCATTATGGGTCTGCAGGATGTCTTCTTTAAACTGCAGCTACCCTTTGATGTGCCCGAAGCCCGCCAGCTCGCCGCACGGATCCAAGAGACGATCTACTTCAATGCCGTTGCCACCAGCTGTGAATTGGCGGAACAAAGTGGAGCGCACGGCAGTTATGAGGACACCCGAGCGGCGGCAGGCCAACTTCAGTTTGATCTTTGGGGGGTGACCCCTACCCTGCCGGGTTGGGATGCTCTGAAGGAGAGGATCAAGTTACACGGTTTGCGCAATTCGCTGCTGATCGCCATTGCGCCAACGGCCACCATCGCGTCGATCGTCGGCTCGTACGAGTGCATAGAGCCTCAGGTTTCTAACCAGTTCAAACGCGAGACGCTGTCCGGCGAGTTCCTGCAGATTAATTCCTACTTGGTCGAGGACCTTCGCCGTCTCGGGCTTTGGAATAAAGCCATTCGTGCCAAGATCAAGCTGTCCGAGGGGTCCATTCAGGGTATCGACGAAATCCCCGAGCGGGTTAAGCAGATCTACCGGACGGTTTGGGAGGTGCCGATGCGCTCGCTGATCGATATGGCAGCAGAGCGTGGACCCTACATCGATCAGAGTCAGTCGCTTAACCTGTTTATGGAAAGCCCAACCATCGGCAAAGTGTCGTCCATGTATGCCTATGCCTGGGAAAAGGGCCTGAAAACGACCTACTATCTGCGCTCGCGCGCCGCCACGAAGATCCAGATGACGACGGTCTCTAGTTACACTGAGGAAGAGGCGGTGGCCTGCTCTCTAGAAAACCCAGATGCTTGCGAGGCATGCCAATAATGCTACTTGATCCTGGACTAGATCTGACCCTAAGACCGATGAAATATCCGGTCTTTTACGAGATGTACCGCAGTGCGATCAAAAACACCTGGACCGTAGATGAGGTTGATTTTTCGACCGATGTCGCCGATCTGCGGCGGATGCCGGCCTCAGAGCGCCATCTCATCCATCGTCTCGTGGCGTTTTTTGCTACGGGAGATTCGATCGTCTCGAATAATCTGGTGCTCAATCTATACAAGCATATCAACTCGCCCGAAGCCCGCATGTACCTGTCGCGCCAGCTCTACGAAGAGGCGCTACATGTGCAGTTTTATCTTACCTTGCTTGATACCTATCTCGACAACGAAAAGGACCGAGCCGAGGCCTTCGCTGCGATCGATAACATTCCGTCGATTCGTCAGAAGGGTGAGTTCTGTATGCGTTGGATGGACTCGGTCCATCACCTTGAGCAGTTGAATACGCCTGAGGACCGTCGGCAGTTTCTGCTGAACCTCATCTGCTTTGCCACCTGTATCGAGGGCCTATTCTTTTTTGCGGCGTTTGCCTATGTCTACTTTCTGCGCTCTAAGGGCCTGCTGCACGGACTCGCGGCCGGTACCAATTGGGTCTTTCGCGACGAAAGCTGTCATATGAGCTTCGCCTTCGAAGTGATCCAGCAGGTTCGCGATGAAGAACCAAGTCTCTTTGACGATGAACTTAAGCGTAAGATCGCCATGATGGTAGATGAGGCGGTTGAGTGCGAAATGATCTTTGCCGCCGATGTCCTGTCGCATGGGATTGCCGGGTTATCGCTGGGCGAGATGCGTCAGTACCTGCAATATGTCGCCGATCAGAGGCTGATGGCGCTGCAGCTTCGGCCCGTATACAACGTGAGAAATCCTTTTGGCTTTCTCGAGTTGCAGGACGTTCAGGAGTTGGCTAACTTCTTTGAACGCCGCGTTTCGTCCTATCAGCACGGTGTCAGCGGTGACGTGGCCTTTAACGAAGAATTCTAACAGCGTGTAGGAAATGGTATGCCTCAGCTAGCCAGGTCCGGCGCTGTGCTCAACTACGAAACCTGGGGCGACGGCGGTCCCTGGGTGACCCTGGTGAATGGCCACGTACGGCCACTGACTGACTTTCGCATGCTTGGTCGGCATCTGACGTCCCTAGGGTTTCGTGTTCTAGCCCTGGACAATCGCGGCGCAGGTTTGACGACGACCACAACGGCCTTTACCCTTGCCGAAATGGCCGCCGATGTCAGCTCCTTATGGGATCACCTTGGCATTGCGACGAGCGCATTGCTGGGGATCTCGATGGGTGGATTTATCGCCCAAACCATCGCTGGGGATGAAGTCACCGCGACCAGGGTCAGTCAGCTTTTTCTCGTGTCGACAGCGATGCGCCAAGCGCTGATTAGTCCAGACCGACGACCTTGGACGACTGATCCCGCCGAGGTGGAGCTTAAACTGCGGACCTATTTCACCGCTCAATTCTTCGAGCGCAACCGTCCATTGGTCAGAGGTATGGCGAAGCAGGTTGCCAAGGCCGTCGCCGAAGGTCCCTTCGTCGAGCAAAGTAAGCGGCAGGTTGCGGCGATCAGGGGCGTTGATCTGACCGCGACCGCCAGCCATATCAAGGCGCCGACTTATGTGCTGCACGGCGCCGAGGACGAAGTGATCGCTTTAAGTGCTGGCGAAGAGCTACAGGCGCATATACAAGGCGCCAACCTCCAGGTTTTCCCGGGGGCCGGCCATCTACTGTTGGCCGAAGCGCCGCAAGCACTGTACAACGCCGTTGCAAAGGCCCTCGCATGAGTTTTCTCCGTCGCCTTTTCTATCTGGCCCTAGCGACCGGTTGTATCGGCCTTTCGTTTTACATCATCGAACTCCTGCTGACGGACCTTGGTGCCATCCAGCTTCTTGGTATTCGTCAGCACGGCGTCCTCTGCACTGGGCTGATCCTCAGTTGGTTTGGTTGCCTGATCACCTGGTATATTGCGCGAGATGTCGCCATGGGTGCGACCATGACGCATGTGCTTAGCGACGGTGAATGGTCGAGCCATGTCGTCCACCTTGCCAAGCGTGCCGGTCTGAGCGAGGTGCCAGAGCTGGGTGTCTATCAAAATACCGGCTGCAATGCCTTTGTCGTTGGTCGCCGAAAGCGTGGCATGTTACTGGCTCTGTCGCAGGGTTTGGTCGACTTGGGACCGGGTCCAGCTGCTGACTTGATCATCGTGCACCAGTTGGCACGCATTGAGCAAGGTGACGCCGTCACCCAGCAACTACTTCAAGGCTTTGTCGCCATCTTCACGCTGTTTCCCACGCGGATGTTGGCAACCTTTTTGGGTACATCACTGCGCACAGGAGAGGACGACACACCAACCGACGGGATGGAAGGGTTTCTTGTTCCGCTTTTGGAGATGCTGCTGACTCCCTATGCGTCGCTGCTGCTGCGTTTTTATGCCCGAGGCGCCGAGGCTCGCTGCGACCAAAAAGCTTGTGAAACCCTCGGTTTGCCCCAGCTCACCAGCGGCTTTACAACCTTGCTCAAAGCACCGGTGGCACAACCTTACCGTGAAATTTTCGTCCAGCCGTTGAAATTTTCTGGTGAGGCTAAGTCGGTGATGAGCCTTTTGCTCTATCACCAGCCGCTGGCACAGCGCTTGGCGTTGCTTGGTCAGCGAAACAGCGCGTCCATCTAGTGGACCAGGCTTAGCAGAAACAGTTCCAAAGCCTTGCGGTCGGCGATCAGCAGGGCTTTGGCCGCAGCACCACCAGGTTTGATGGCATGCCCCAGCTGCTCACCCGTAGCGTCAAGCACACAGCACCAGGTGCGCTGACCGTGGCGCAGCAGCAAACTTTCCGCATCATGGTAGAAGCGGTCGCTCCCGTCACTGGACAGGAGCAGCAGTCGTGAGAGTCGCTCGGTTGGTGCCTTTTCGGCCTTTTGCTGGACGGCGAGTAGCCCCTTCAGTTCACGATCAAGCGTCGTGCCGATGACTTCAAGGCTTTGCACAAGGTGCCGACCGATGATGACGTCGCTGAGCGCCGCTCGCACCTTTTGACTAAAGACCCAGCGCGAGATCGTCACTTTGCCACCGAATCGCAGACGTTGTTCGGTGCTGACAAAGAGTTTTTCAACAGCCGCAGCTGTCGGACTAGTGAGGACGTTTTTTGGCAGTTTTAGCATCGGCTGATTTCACCTAAAGAAGGTGTCCTTGAGAAGGCGACTTTGGGAAGGGGACACCGGCGTAGGGGCCTGCTTAACATAAAACCGCAACAGGCACCGCAAAAGTCGTTAATCATCTAGTATTATTGACATTTTAAGCAGTTTCGGCGGCGTCCTTGAAGCCCCTCTGCTAGCAGGCCCGGTGTTTATCTCTGCATCCCTTGCCCTAGCTATTTGCATAAACTAAAATAATAAAACTCCAGCAGTCGGCAGCTTAAAGTGCGCATATTGGGATCACGACCCACGCTTGACGGCGCGCTTTTGGAGCAGATCACTTAAAACTGCGGCCGAGGGGGTTTCGTTGATGGGAAGTCTGAGGACCTTTAGTCTTGTCAGCGTGGGCGTGATGCTGGTTTTTGGCTGCAAACCGGCGGTTAAAGGTGGGGCAAGCATTGAGTCAGCTGACAAAGTCGGTGGCAATGAGGTCGCCGCCAATATTCGCAACTGGGAGGATGTACCCGCGTCACAGTTGCCAAAGGCCGATGCCTACAAACTAGTATTATTTCCAAAGGCGGAGATCGCCACAAATATGACCCCGGGCAGAGGCGAAAATGGGGTCCCTCACTCTCTCGACGGCATCTGGTGGACCGATGGTGATGCCTTTCCAATCAAGGCACTGACGCTTGCTCATGCTGCGTTCAATGATCCGCAGACCAAACGCAGCCTAGCGTTACCGGTTTTTGACGCTGGTTGCTACACCTACGTTGGCGATGCCTCTGGGGCGAACTTCTTTCAGCTGATGGTAGCCGTGCATCTCATCTACGAGATTAATTTTTCGGCTGACTATCAGCATGCGGACATCGTTCCGGTATTGAATCTCGCAGGTAGGACGGTAAAGGTACCGAAGTGGCTTGCCGAGTTCACGATGGATTTTCATGACGATGGACTTTGGACCCGCAAAAGCTCGTTTTTCAAAACCCAGGTCCCAGACTATCAATTCACGCGCATTATTACTGCCGATGGCCAGCAAGACCACGGGCATAACGATGCCTTTCAACGCTACTTAGATAGCAGTCTGCCGAATACATACAAAGTCGTCGCCAACTAAGCATGGCATGGTCGTGACACCGACGTTAGCCCAATGACGCCGGTGTTCGAGGCGTTAGACCAGCGACGAGGCGGACTTCGGTTTCGCTCATGCCTAGCTCGGAAGCGATCTGCGCTGGCGCTTTGCCGCGGGCAAGTAGGCTGCGCGCGTCGGCATACTTCTTGTCTTCGATTTCTGCCAGGACTTCCTCGTAGGGCACTCGGTTATCGAAGAAGCGACAGATCTTCTCGCCTCTAGCGAGAAGTTTTTGTAGGCTGACTTTTTCACCATCAATGCGGCGCAGTAGAGCTTCTAGATAGGTCTGGCGCTTGCCTAGCTCACGTAGAGGCTCTTCAAACTGTCCGCTTAGTTGGGCCGCAACCTGCTCCATTTCATGGGCAAGTGTCAGGCCGCCGGTCTTTACCTCTTGCTCTGCCTCGGTGGCGAGTCGCATCGCCTTATCTAGCGTGGCCCTGGCTTTAGCTTGCGCCGCTTCGAGCTCTTCTTTCACTGAGCTGCGTAGTTCGCCCAGCAATTGCCGCTCTTCGGCGAGTTCGAGCTGGCTATTGCCTTGCCTTTGGCTGAGCCGTGCGACGACGACAATCAGCCCAAGGTCGAGCAGGATCAATGCGGCCAGCAGAATCATTGTCATAGGTTCAACCGTCTTGCAGAAATGATTTTAGGACTTGTTCGTCGACTTCGTCCATATTGACCACTTGGGCGACGACAATCTTCTTTTTGCCGCGCTTGCCGACGTCTTCTGTGCGTACGACTTTTGCCAGCACTTTAAAGGTGCCAGGCGTATCGACACGGCGATATTCGACAAATCGCTGTTTGCGATTCCAGTAGTCGGGTAGAGAGATGTGAATTTTGAGTAGAGTTCCTTCAGCATAGGCCTGTGTGCCTTGGAACTCGAGGCCGTGTGGACTGATGTGCAGGGTTTGCGCTCGCTGCTCACCGGCGCGCTCGACTAGTCCATAGGTGGCGACATCGACCGCGACTTTGCGGTTTGAACGCGGGTACTTTTTAATCAGGTCCTCGTCGAATCCGGTTGGCAGCGGCGGCGCCTCACCGTCTAGGTTTGCCGTACTCAATGCATCGCTTAGCCCAGGGACAGCAAGGGACAGGTCGATGCTCTCATTTACTGAAATGACCACCTCGGCGGAAGCTAACGGATTCAAGATGTCTGAAGGCATAGGCAGAACTCCTATTTAGCTGGCGGCTTTGGCCGGTTTAACCCCATGGTTTTGGAAGATCTTTGCGAGCTTTTCTGCCAGAGTTTGGCCAGTGAATGGTTTGACAACGTAGTTGCTAACGCCGCTCTTCACCGCTTCTATGATGTTTTCCTTTTCTGCTTCCGCAGTAACCATGAGAAAAGGGAGGTGCTTGAACTTGGGATCAGCGCGTACCGCCTTGAGAAACTCGATGCCGGTCATATTGGGCATGTTCCAGTCAGAGACGATGAATTCGATCTGTGGATTCTTTTTTAGTAGCTCGTAAGCTTGTGCACCGTCCTCCGCTTCCATAAAGTCGCTGAAGCCGTTTTGGCGAAATAGGGTTTTGACGATCCGTCGCATCGTCGGAAAGTCGTCGACCACGAGGATCTTCATGTCGGGTTGACCTACGGCCATAGGAACTCCTTAACCTAAATTCGAAAGGGCATGGGTTTTAGTCGATGAGGACATTCTTTAGCTTAGCGCGCAGTCGAATCACCGCTTGAGTGTGTAGCTGACTCACACGCGATTCCGTGACCTCGAGGATTTTGCCGATCTCTTTGAGGTTTAAGTCCTCGTAGTAATATAGCGACAGCACGAGCTTTTGCTTTTCGGGTAGTTCCTCAATGTTCTTCATGAGCAGCTGCCGGACGCCTTTGCTCTTCATCTGCGTGAATGGGTTCTTCGATCCGACGTTCTCCAAGCATTCGAGTAGGCTCTTGCGATCATGCTGACTGGGTCCGGTCAGTTCATCGATCGACAGCATGGTGACGGCCTTCACCTTGGCCACCATCCCATGGTAGCCATCAAGCGACATGCCCATGGATTCAGACACCTCTGAGTCGCTGACGGCTCGTCCGAAGCGCTGTTCAAGCTCTTGATACGTTCGCTCGATTTTCTTGGCCTTGTCGCGCACGCTTCGGGGTACCCAGTCCTGCGAGCGAAGTTCATCGAGGATTGCGCCCCGGATACGGAACTCAGCGTAGGTCTTGAATTTGTTGTCGCGGCTAGGGTCGTATTTTTCGATCGCGTCCATGAGGCCGATGACTCCGGCGCTAATGAGATCGTCGATGTCGATATTGGACGGTAACCTGGCCGCGATGCGCTGGGCGACAAAGCGGATAAGCGGAGCGTAGTCCATGATCAGCTGATCGCGCAGCTTGCCATCGACGCCCTGTGTGTCTTGCTTGTAGCGTTTGACAAGACCTTTCATGACACTCCTTCCGCGCGGGATGGCTGCTGCCACAGGAGGCTGCGCCAGAACTCTTGAACATCACCGTGAGACCTTGGCGCTTCTGGGCCGCCAAATAGCCGCCTTGCCGTTTGCCCCCACGCCTGACCTGCGATCGTGTGGGTGGATTCTTCCGTCGCCGCGCGGCGCAGCATCACGGATTTAGTCACCTGAGGATCGAAGGGAACATGACCGGCAGAATGCACTCGAACGTCGAGAAAGCGCATGGCTACATCGGCGATTCGTGTCAGGATCTTTAGACCCTCACCTTCGGACCTGGTTTGATTGACGAGCAAGTGCAGGCTCTTTACCCCGTGGTCTTCGGCGAGTACCTTGATCAAAGCGTAGGCGTCGGTCATGGCGTGTGGTTCCGGGGTGGTAACGACCAAAGTCTGATCGGCAGCTTTGCAAAAGTGAGTCACGCTGTCGGCGATACCGGCACCGGTATCGATCAATATGAGGTCGTAGTGGTGATCCAACTGACTAATCTGCTCAATGATCTGTTGCTTTTGCACGTGGCTGAGTCGAGTGAGACTGGCGATGCCGGAGCCGGAGGGGATGAGATCGACGCCAAGAGGGCCCTTGATCACGATGTCTTTGAGAGCGGCATGACCGTCGAGAACATCTCTGATATTGTAGCGAGACTTCAGCCCTAAAACAATGTCGACGTTGGCGAGTCCCATGTCGCCGTCAAAAATCAGCACCGACTTGCCTAAGCGCCGCGCCGCCATTGCAAGATTGACGGTTGTTAGGGTTTTCCCAACGCCGCCCTTACCGCTGGTGATCGCGAGCACTTGAGGAGCTCTTGCTCCACCATTTATCATCCGGATACTCGACACGCGCTCTCCTCTGCTTACAAACCAAAAATCCGCTCGATCACTCGCTCGCGGCTAGCTCGCTCGATATCATCAGGAATTTGCTGACCTATGGAGAAGAAACTGAGGGGCAAACTCCACGTTTTAGAGAGATTGAAAATCTCGCCATAAGCCCAGCTTTCGTCGAGTTTGCTAAAGATCAGCGTGCTCAGCCCGGTCGACAGAAACGATCTGACTTCATGATCGAGTTGTGCAGGACTTTCTGTGCTGGAGAGGCACAGGTGGAAATCAATAGGTAGGCTAAGTTCTTTCACCGCTGATAGGGCGTCAATACCAGCTTTGTTTTTTGGACTAACCCCAGCCGTATCGATCAAAACCAATTCCGTACCGCGAAAGGTTTCATGGACATTTAGGAGATCTTCTGGGGCGTTGGCGGCAAGGAATGGGACGTTGATGATCTTACAAAAGATGCGCATTTGATCGCTGGCTGCCAGACGATGGTTATCGAGCGATACCACTGCGACTTTATGTTTCTCCCGCATGGCATAATGCGCTGCAAGCTTTGCAACCAGTGCACTTTTGCCGACTCCCGTTGGTCCGACCAGACCCTGGTAGGAGACGGTGCCAGGCATGATGTTCCACCTCGGGGCGATCTTAATGCGCTTCATCATCCACCGGATGGCCTGATCTCGGTAGTAGGCTTCGCCGTCTTTATCCGGGGCAGGAAGCGAACGTAGGTGGCGAGTTAGGTCGACCATGGTCGGCTCGCTGATGCCCATGACACTGAGTTGGCGCTCTGTTGGTACCATGTCTGCGGGCAGGTCTTTGAGCATCGAGCCGTCTTTGTGCCGCAGGGTCTCGATCATCAACAGCTTGAGTTCTTGCATCCCAGCCTCGAGTGCTTGGACCTGTCCGCGAGTGGGAAGACTCGCCGCAAGAGTGGCGAGCTGGCCGCTCAAGTGGTCTAACTCGGTCGTCATGCTGGGAGCTTGAGCTTGCTCGTTTTGGGCCCGAGCCCCGTTCATTCCTGAACGGCGGTCGCTTTGGGCCGACGCAGCAGTGACCTCGTACACTGTGCCCTTACCGCCTGGTGCCGGCTTTTCTTTGGTCGAGAGGATGACAGCATCAGCCCCAAGGGTCTTTTTGACGGATTTTACTGCGTCCTTCATCGAGAAGGCTTCGAATGTTCTGACGTCCACTGAGTTGCTCCCGGGCGAGAGGCGAAGACCAGATCTAATTGCGGCAGGACCTGAGACTTAGGTGCGATGACTTAAAAGGTGACGGAACCGATGTTCTTGGTTTGGATATCTTTGGGGATTTCGTCGAAGGCGAGCACGGTAAGGCTGGGAATAAAGCGGCTGATCATCTTGCGTAAGTCCCAGCGGACGCGGGAACCGCACAGAAGGATGGGTTGGGTACCCGAGGTTTCGAAGCTACGCATGGATTCAAAGATGTTGTTTAAGAGGGACTGGGCTTGCTGCGGGTCGATATTGAGGGAGGTACTGCCGTCTTCCAGCTGGTTGATTCCCGAAACGAGGACATCTTCTGTCATGCGATCGAGGTTGATGACGACCAGCTGATTATCCGGGCTGAGGTATTTCTTAATGATACCACGTCCGAGGGCCTTCCGTACATATCGTGTCAAAGCATCCGGGTGACGAACCGTCTTACAGTGATCGGCCAGGGTTTCAAAAACGCTGAGCAAGTCGCGGATACTGACGCCTTCTGTCAGGAGGTTTTGCAGTACTTTGACCACATCGCCTAGGTTGAGTCGGTCAGCCGCAATGACCTCGTCGACCACCTTTTCATGATCCCGCTTGAGTCCTTCGACGAGTGAGTGGACCTCTTGCCTGCCGATGAGTTCGCCAGCATGGTCTTGGATCAACTTGGTTAGGTGAGTCACGATCACCGTCGAACTATTGACGACGGTGTAGCCGCGGAAGGTCGCTTCGTCGCGCTGTCCGGGAGCAATCCAGATGGCATCAAGGCCATAGGCGGGTTCTTTGGTCTTGTGGCCGTCAATCGGATCGAGGACGTCTCCCGGGTCCATGGCGAGGAAGCGCCGTGGCATCAGCTTGCCGCCACCGATGATATTGCCCTTCAAGAGAATCTGGTATTCGTCGGGACGCAATTGAATGTTATCGCGGATCATCACCATGGGAACGATGATGCCGATATCGAGGGTGAAGGTTTTACGGGCGGAGGCAATGCGTTCGAGGACTTCACCGTCCTGCGCCGTATCGACTAGAGGCACGAGTTCAACGCCGACCTCTAGCGCCAGAGTATCTAGGTGCAGTAAGGCCTCGACGGAATCACTCTTGGCCTCAGGCTTATTCTTTTCATCAAGGGCGGCAAGCTTGGCCGCTTGCCGCCTGATGACTTCGCGCCCGGCGTAGCGAGCGAGGAGGATCATCCCGCCGGCGAGTAGGGCAAAGGGGATGAGTGGCATGCCAGGAAGGATGCCGAGCAAAGCCAGCAGTGCGGAGCAGACGTACATGGCCTTTGGATGAATAAAGAGCTGTCCTGACAGCTCCTCGCTTAGATCATTGCCGCCGCTGGCACGAGTGACGACGATACCCGATGCGGTTGAGATAATCAGGGCGGGGATTTGTGATACCAGTCCATCACCGACAGTCAACAAAGTAAATTTTGCTGCAGCATCGGCAAACGATAACTTGTACTGGACAACCCCAAGGATGAGACCAACGATGATGTTGATGCCGGTGATAATCAATCCAGCGATGGCGTCACCGCGGACGAACTTACTAGCACCGTCCATCGAGCCGTAAAAGTTTGCCTCGTGCTCGACTTTAGAGCGCCGCCTTTTGGCCTCGTCTCGATCGATGCTGCCATTGTTGAGCTCGGCGTCAATCGCCATCTGCTTCCCTGGCATCGCGTCTAAGGTGAAGCGGGCACCGACTTCGGCGACACGACCTGCACCTTTGGTGATGACGATGAAGTTGATGATGACTAAGATGATGAATATAACAAATCCGACAAAGTAGTTACCGCCGACGACAAACTCACCGAAGGCTTGGACTACTTTGCTGACGTGCCCGGTCGCACCGCCCAGTAAAATCCCTCTGGTCGTTCCGACGTTCAGAGCTAATCGAAACAACGTGGTTAAAAGCAGCAGAGTGGGAAACGTGCTGAACTCAAGTGGCTCTTTAACATAGATTGAGATGAGCAGGATAAGAAGCGACATGCTGATTGAGATGGACATTAAAATGTCCAAAATAAACGGCGGTAGCGGAACGATCATCATCAAGATAATCGATACCACGCCGACAGCAAATTGCACGTCGGAGCTCTTTAAGGCCTCGACAAAGCCATAGAGGGCGGGTCCGTTGCGGATCTCAGCGTTTTTAGCGGCGGCCATCTACACCTCGCTTGGTTGGAATCTTTTTGCCTTTTAGAGCGAAGACGTAGCGGATGATTTCTGCAACCACTTTATACAGAGTGTCGGGGATCTCTTGGCCCTCTTTCACCGTGGCATAGAGCTCGCGCGCTAGCGGCACATTTTCGACGATGGGAATTTTTTCGTCTCTGGCGATCTCACGCATGCGCAAGGCGATAAAGTCCATGCCCTTGGCGACGAGAATCGGCACTTTGTCACCTGGGTTGTAGCGTAAGGCGATAGAATAGTGAGTTGGGTTGGTAATGAGAACGGTGGCCGTTTTGGTTTTGGCGACGATCTTTTTACTGCCGAGTTCGCGCATCATGTTGCGCATTTTACCTTTGGTTCGTTGGTCACCTTCGCGGTTTTTAAAGTCTTCCTTGACCTCCTGCTTCGTCATGCGCATTTGCTTTTCTAAGCTGACAAAGTTCCAGAAGTAGTCGACTCCAGAGATGATGAGAAGAAATCCAGCCACTGACCAGAAGAGTAATTTGGTGATGCCGCCCCAATACACCCAGGTCGAACGCATCGGGTAAGCCATCAGCTCCGGAACTTTGATCCATTCACTGCGCAGGATCAGGTAAGCGACGGTGGCAACGGCGCATAGCTTGGCAAAGCTCTTTAGCACTTCTACCCAGGCCTGGGTGCTGAACATACGCACGATGCCAGAAAATGGCTCGAGGCGGGAAAAGTCTGGAGCGACCCGTTCCCAGGACCAACTAAGGCGTGTCTGAGCTAAGGTCACTACGCTAGCCGCAACCATGGTGACCAGGAAAATCGGCAGGCATAGCTTCAGGATGTCGACCCAGGTGTCGCCCAGAAAAGACATGATGTTATTGGTGTCGATACGCACGACGGCGATTTGCTCAAAGTGCGTGATGAACAGTCGTTGCAGGTGTTTTAGGAAGCCTGGGGCCCCTGAGGTGAAGGCCACGACGCAAGACGATAGGATAGCGACTGAGGTGAATTCCTTGGATAGAGCGATTTGGCCACGATCGCGAAAGTCCTCCCGCCTCTCGGCGGTGGCATCTTCTGTACGGTCGTCTGTACTGGCGTCTTGATCCGCCATTTAACCAGCTCGCTTATGGTTGGGTTGTGGGAGACATGCTGCGAATGATGCCGTGGATCTGCTCTTGAACGCTGATAAAGTGGTCCTGCATCCAGCCAGGAAAAAACGGTAGGGTAGCGATATAGACCACCATGCCAATGATGAAGCTAGCTGGGAAGCTCATCAGAAAGGCATTCATATTTGGCACCGCACGGGCAATGAGCCCAATCGCGGCCATGGTGAATAGGAGTGCCACCAGGATCGGCGCGGCGAGCTGAACGGCGATCGATAGAATGCCTCCGGTCAGAGTGATGATGATGCTAAGCAAGGAGCCGGTGAGGTGAGCGCCGCCACCTGGAATCAGGCGAAAGGTGTCGATGACAGCGGTGAGAAATATGCGGTGTAGTCCCAGAGTCAAAAAAATCAGCATCACCATCATGCGGTGAAACGCCGAAAAGCTGTCCATCTTTTCGCTGTAGTCAGGCAGAAATAGGCTAGCGGTGCCAAAGCCCATCTGATAGGACACGACTGTTGCCGCCATCATGATGCCGTCAAAGGCGGCGCGAGCGCAAAAGCCAACGACCAAGCCGATCGCAAGTTCGCGGACGACGTAGGAGCTAATCGTTAGCACATCAGTGGCCAGGTCTGGTGCCCATGAGGCTGGGATGGCAGGATACAGGCCAATCGTCAGTGCCAAAGATAGCAAAATCCGCACCCGCACTGGTGTCGGGGCGTCGCCGATCACTGGCAAGGAAAGCAGCAAGCCGCCGATGCGGAGGAAGGCCATGGCTCCGACGAGAAGCTGAGTTGGGTTTGGTAATCCGGTCATCGCTTAGTGGGTGACTCCTGGGATGCCGTTGAAAAGATCGGTGGTGAAACCCATCATGGTTTGCAGGATCCATGGCCCACACAGCATCATGGCCAGCGTGATCATGAGGATCTTCGGCACAAAGGAGAGGGTCTGCTCTTGGATCTGTGTCGCAGCTTGGAGGATCGAAACCAGAACTCCGGTGATCAAGGCCGCCGCGAGTACCGGAGCCGAAATTTGGATGGCGACCCAAACGGCGCGAGATCCGAGGTCAATGACGTTTTGGTCGGTCATGTTCGTGCTCCCGGCTTAGAGATTGAAGCTCTTAACGATATTGGTGACGATCAATGCCCAGCCGTCGACCAGGACAAAGAGGATCAATTTAAATGGCAAGGAGACGACCGTTGGCGGCAACATCATCATGCCCATCGCCATCAGCACCGATGACACCACCATGTCGATGACGAGAAATGGGATGTAGATGAGAAATCCGATTTGAAAGGCCGTTTTTAGTTCGCTCACGATGAAGGCCGGCATGAGTGTTGTCATCGAGACATCTTGAGCGGTCTTTGGTCGGGCTTGCTTGGTAATACTAAAGAAGGTTTCAAGGTCGCTTTCATGAGTCTGTGCCAGCATGAATTTGCGCAGGGGCTTCATCATTTCGTCGAGGGCTTGCTCTTGGGTAATCTTTTTATCGCTATACGGAGTGTAGGCCTTGTCCTTGATCGTATCGATCACCGGTGACATGGTGAAAAACGTGAGAAAAAGGGCCAGTCCGACGATCACCTGGTTTGGTGGCATGGAGTTGGTGCCAAGCGCCTGACGGACGAAGCTAAGGATGACCAGAATGCGGGTAAATGAGGTCATCATCAGCAGGATCGCCGGTGCGATGGAAAGGATCGTTAACATGGCGACGATTTTCATCGCCGGCACTAGGTCATTAGGATTGTCGGTTTCCTTGAGGTCGATGCCGATCGTTGGGACTTTGATCTGAGCCAGCGCCTGCTTGGGCTGGAACATGGCACAGAAGATCGCCGCGAGTAGCATCGTGCCGGCAAGGATTTGCAAGCAGTGGCGCATTTATATGGTCCGCAGGTTTTTGAGTTTTTCGCGAATCAGGCGGGTGACATCGTCGATGGCCTTTTGGCCATCACCGGTGCTGCCAAAGGGTTCCTCGGATGGCTTGCGAGCCTGTGGACCCTGGGCCACCTGCTGCGGCCTGTCGCGTGGGCGTTGCGGTGGCGCTGCGGGGCTCATGTCTTCGATGCCGTTTTCACCAACCCCGATGTTGATGCGTTGGCCGCTCACCGGCCGTTTACTGCGGACCGGGGCGCCATGGGGCGACGGCATGGGCGGTCTGGTCACCGCGCGGCGGGTCGGCGAAGCCAGGGTTTCTGGGTCATTTCCTGGGAGGTTTTTCAGGACTGGAGCCGGGCTCATTTCGACGTCCTGCGAGGCGGAAAGAAGCTTGGTGAACTCCGCAGGCATACCTTGGGTCACGGCGGTAGGCGCCGGGTGCTGCATGCGGAGGGGAGGCGTAGGGGTCGAGGTGCCTATAGCGCTTAAGAACGTGATCTGATCGGGTGAGATGCCGATGAGCAGGCGTTCGTTGCCTACTTGTATCAGAGAGATTTTTTGTCGTGGCGCTAACGCTAAGGTCGACAGCGTCTTCATCGTAAGGTTGTCAGACGAGCTGAGGTCACCCTTGAGTCCAGCTCGGCGTTTGAGATAGGGCTTGGCCAACCAAGTCACGAGTAGCAGGCCGAGCATCACCGCCGAGAAGGCGGCCATGCGAACCATTTTGCCTTGTAGATCGATACCGCCAGTAGCGAGCGTCTGGGTGGATTCTTTGCTATGGCTGTTGCTGGCGGTCGACTTAAAGCGTTCGCTAGGCGCGGGTTCGTCGCTCTGCACCGCAGTGCGCGCAATGACTTGCTCGGCGCTGATGGCTGAGGGAGCCGGCGGGCCGATGAGATCCTTTTCGATAAAGTCTGGCGAGGATGAGACTGCCGCCACGGCAACACTTTGGCCTAGCTTCTTGACGTCAAGGGTGAGGACGATGCGTTCGCCGAGGACTTCAGCCGTCAAGGCCTCTTTGGTTTTGGCGGCGTCTTGGTTGATGAAAAAGCGGATACCAGCGTCGCTTGGGGTCAATTGAAAGGCTGCGATTTTGGGCATGTATGGCGAAACCCCGTCAAAGAACTTGCCGGGCTCGGGGACGATCGTCCCGGGTAGTGTCAGCTGCAAAAACGCGCCGTGGTTCTGGATCTCGCTGAGTTTCGTCCATGTCGGCTTTTGGTTTAGCCTGATGGTGATGCTGGGAAGCTGCGGGTCCGTCTCGGCGTCGATCAGACCGAGGGTGACCAATGGAACCTCCTTGGCCTGGGCCGGGTCCTTCGCCTTCGCCAAGGCTGGTGTGCAGGTCGCCAAAGCGACGAACGATCCGAGTATTCGCCTGGTCCAAGGTCTAAGGTGGAAAGCCGTCAACGTAAGTTCCCTCCGTCCAATGTGCTCTTAGTTATCCAGCTTTTTCTGTCTGTGCCAGGTCGCCGAGGCCAAACTGTGATACGACGTCGGTGAGGCGGACGCCGAACTTTTCATTGACGACTACGACCTCGCCCATGGCGACTAGCTTGTCGTTGATCAGGATTTCCATGGGCTCGCCGGCGATTTTATCGAGTTCGATGACCGAACCCTGTCCTAGCTGCAGCAAGTCGTTGACCAGCATTTTCGTGCGCCCAAGTTCGACGGACACTTTGAGCGGGATATCGAGGATCATCTTGAGCTTTGAAAAATCGGTGCGCGGCAGTTTGACATCGCCGTCAGCACCACCGCCGCCGCCACCGCCGCCACCGCCACCGCCATCGCCCTTAGATGCCTTGCCACCGTCGCCGCTAGCCTCGGAGAGTGCGTCGTCGAAGTCCGATCCAAGACCAAAATCTTCGGGACTCATGCCCCCACCTTCACTGCTCATCGTGCGCTCCCCCTGTTGCTGTGTAAGTTGCTATTTTTGACTGGACCAGCGCTCATGGTGGTTAAACGTCGATGAGGGATTCCACGATTTTAAGCGCCCGATTCCCCTTAAGCAGGCCGGGGATGCCTTTGAATTTGGGGATGCCTTCGACGTGGATGCTAAGCGGCATCGTCGCGTCTGAGTCTAATTGGATGATATCGCCCGGGCTTAGCTCCATAAGGTCGCGCAGAGCGATGTCGGCCTCGCCGAGTTTGACCAGGACGTTGGCGGATGTGCCCATGATCTGCTCCTTGATTCGATTGATCCAAATAAAGTCGACTTCCAGCTGTTCACTTTGAAAGCCGACGGACAACTTCGATTTGATCGGTTCGAGGGTTGCGTAGGGGATCACGACTTTGATGGTGCCCGATACTTTTTCTAGTTCGACGTCAAAGGTCGTCGCGATGACCACATCCGATGGCGGCACGACGGCGACGAACTGCGGATTGATTTCGGTCCGGCTGTAGCCGACCTTAAGGGGGTAGACCGGCTCCCAGGCCTTTTCATAGTCGTCGATCGCGGATAGTACAACCCGGCGAGCGATCTTGATTTCGATTTGGGTGAAGTCTTTGCCCTCGATCTTGGTGTACGGGACGTCGTTCCCACCAAAAAAACTGTCGACCAGGGCGTAGAGCAGCTTGGATTCGATCACCATGACGGCGGCGCCGCGTAATGGGTCGAGGCGAAGAATGTTGAGGCATGAAGGCAGTGGCAAGGAATTCATGAATTCGCTGAATTTCAGCGGTCCGGTGGAGTTTACACTGAGATTGGCCATCTTGCGCAAAGCGTTGGACAAGGTGACACGAAATAGACGGATGAAGCGATCATGGATGATGTCTAGCGTTGGCATCCGACCGCGAATAATCCGGTCTTGGTTTGCCAGGTCGTACTGGACGACGCCGCTTTTCATCTCGTCACTTCCGCCGTCCTCGTCGCTATCGACTCGGTTATCGGAGACGGCAGAAAGGAGCGCGTCCACCTCATTTTGGGAGAGAACCTGGTTCATACCACACCTTTGGGCTAGAGGGGACGAGAGAGCGAGGGCTCGGACATGAGGCGATCAACTGGGTAGCTGGGTCTTTTGTCGTGGCGATGCGAAGACTTATTCGATCAGAATATCGGTGATGAACACATCGTCGATCTTCTTGTTCATATAGGTATTAATTTGATTGTAGATTTCTTTGCGCAGCTGCTCTTTGCCATCCGGGCCGAGGAGAAATTCCCTGGTTTTGCGACTGGTGACGTGAATGACTGCGTCGCGAAGTTGCGGTAGGCGTTTGTCAATCTCGGCTTTGGTTTCTTCGCCGCAACTGTATTCAATGGCGATTTCTAGGCGGATGTAGCGGTTTTCGAGTGGGTTGCCGAGATTGAGGTGAAAGGCCTGGAGCGGCAAGGTGCAACCAAAGTCAACGCCGTCGATCTTGCTGTCCTTGGCGTCCTTTTTGTCGTCTTTCTTTGACTTTTCCTCTTTGCCGCCTTCTTTTTTCTCGTCCTTGCCACCTTCCTTTTTCTCGCCGTGCTTTTCTTCTTTGCCGCCTTCTTTTTTCTCGCCGTGCTTTTCTTCTTTGCCCTCGCCTTTGGCACCCTCTTTTTTCTCGCCGTGCTTTTCTTCTTTGCCCTCGCCTTTGGCACCCTCTTTTTTCTCGCCGTGCTTTTCTTCTTTGCCCTCGCCTTTGGCGCTCTCGCTGGCTTCTTCGCCCGCCTTTGGGTCTTTGCCCCCGGCGAGGAATAGCGCCAAGCCACCGCCGATCGCAGTCGTGCCAAGGACGCCACCGATGATGAAGATCAGCATCTTCTTTTTCTTGCCCGCAGCTGCTGCCTCTTCGGGAGTGAGCTCGGCTTTGGGCGCTTTTTCTTTCTTTTCGGCTTTATCTTTTGCCATGGGGCTGCTTAACCTTTGACCTTGCGGTGGGGCTAGGGAGTGGCCTGAAACAGGGGTGTGAGAGGATCCTATGCAATATCAGTGTCAAAACCTGGCGGTTTCGGCATGATGTAGGATCATGGGAATTTTTCCTGTGAATAGATGTTCGACCAAAGGCTCCGTCAAAGTATTGACGGCGAGGCGTCAGCACGGTGGCGGTTGGTGCCAAAAGTCCGGCGCCAAATATTTGACATCGGCTTGGGAGAAGTAGAACACATGCGCAGACTAGTCGGAGGCTTGGCTGGTAGGACGGTGAGACGGTGCCTCGGTGGCGCAGTGGGCTGTGCGCTGAGCTTGTTTGGTCAGGTGGCCGTGGCCGACCGTGCCAACTTGAACTACGATGTCGATGCGGCGCTGACGTACCTCGATGCCCTCACGGCTCCACGCAATGGTGTCGGCAGCATCGGCGCTGCGAGTGGAGGATCGCCCCTCGCAGCTGCGGCCCAACCGCGCGCCCCTGGTCTGCGCCGGTTCGCCCTGGGACTCAGCTATCAGGCTTCGCCCATTGCCAGCATGCACTTCGTGCTCAGGCCTGACGCCGTGAACCGCCACGATGAAGCGGGCGGGACGCAGCTACCGGTGCGTGAAGTCGATACCCGGAGCGGAGACGGAGGACTTCAACCCATGCCAACGCTGCGGTTGCTCGACGAGTATCAGCTGGTGCTGCGGCCGAGACCGGCGATGAGTCTTGGCATTGGCGTCTGGGCGGGGCTGCAACCCGCCGAGCAGGCCTATCCGGAACTGCTTGGCTTTGGCCTAAAGGTCCTCTTTCCCGCAAAATTTTCTGGCCTGCGCCTGACATGGCAACCACAGAGTCAGGAACCGGACCGAGCCGGAGCCAGTGGTATTGGAGCAAAGCCCGCCAGCGTGACGGCCGAGCTCTCGCTTTTTCAAGGCAACGAGGACCGGGCTGAAGCGCTGGTCGCAAAGCATGATACCTTTGACGTCGCTCCTAGTGCGCGAGATCCCTACTATGGCACCGCGCTGCGCGTTGCAGCGCGTCCCGGTCAAGGCGTGGAATTAAGCCTGTTGCTCGG
Organism: Pseudomonadota bacterium; assembly: GCA_026390445.1. Lineage (GTDB taxonomy): Bacteria > Bdellovibrionota_B > Oligoflexia > Oligoflexales > CAIYRB01 > CAIYRB01. The sequence continues at coordinate 41,001 of JAPLFX010000031.1, read as the reverse complement.
GTTTCTCGATCAACAAGATGGCCAGGGACGCTACGATGAGGTCTTCGCGCAAGTGGCCGCGTCCCAGGTGTTTGCGGCCCTTGATCGGCAGGCCAAAGTGAGCTTTGAGGCGCGCTACCTGCGCAGCCGCGGCCGGGTCCAAATGGAGCCACAGACCTTGCAGAGTGGCTCTCTGTCTGCCTCCGTCGCCGTCGCCCAGGACCTATGGGGACTAGTCGGGATCGACTTTGGTAAAGGCGACCGCTGGACCAGCGATGTGCAGAGAGATACGAGCAAGAGCTTGTACGGCTATGAGCTTGAAGCGGGAATTCTTGGTCACATCGCCGAGGAGCTGTCGGTGCAGTTGCTGTTTTCAAGGGAATACCGGACTGCGCGCGATGCAAATAGCAAGAGCGGTGGCTTTCAAGACGGCACGGTCCATCGTTCTGGACTGAGCAGAATGGGGCTTGAGCTGACCTATCAACTCAACAAGAACGCTTAACTTCTTTGGGAGGGCATGATGCAGCGATTGCGGCGCTTGGGCGGCAAAAGATGCGGCATGATGGGACTAGGTAAGTGGACATTTGGTCTTGGTTTGTTGCTCCAGGCCAGCGCTGCCGTGGCGCAAGAGCCTCAGGCTTCAAGCGTCGTCGCACCAGCCAAGGAGCATGATACGACCCTCGGTCTACGCTTTGACTGTTTGCACAATTTCAATGTCGACAAGGGCTCGACTCAAGAGTGTGTTCGGATTTCTGGACTGCGGGTCAGTCTACGCGATCAAGTGTCGCCGCAGGTCTACGCGCGTCTGAGCATCGACCCCTTCCAAACCCCGGATTCGGCGAAGATGAACACCCCACTGCGCGACCAGCTGCCGACATCCCGCGACACGTCCTTGTGGATCATCGACCAATTCGCCTTAACCTGGATCCCTAGGCCGCACATTGAAGTCGCCATTCAGAGCTTTGATGGAGCGACCCTGATCCCATCGGTCAGTGGGTTGGCCACGGCCAATTCGCTTAGCAGCAGTGGATGGCGTCAAACCGCTTTGACCGTTGCCTATCATTTAACCCTGCCAACCCCGGTGCGGATTACCTTGATCGGCGGGGACGGCGAGGGTCAGACTGTCACCAATGCGACGCCCCAGCAGTATTTTGGTCTGCAAGCCGAGGCGACGCTGCTCCCAGGCTTGCGGTTGACAGGTGGGTTATCACTGAACGGGAATGATGCAGGTTCCGAAGAGACGGCGTTTTTGCTTAAGCGCTCCGCCACAAGGTGCGGGACTTCGCTCCCGGCGGTCCAGCCCAAGCAGGGGCACTCGGCCCGCCGCTATGCGGTGGGGCTGGTGGTTGACGGCGCCCTTGCGGGGATCGAGGGCCTGCAGATTGGGCTCAGCTGGCAGCGCAATTTAGTCAGCGATCTTGGCCACCAGCATCCTGGCTATCCAACCTTGGCCGAGCTCCAGCAGAATACGACGTGCTCCTTTGATCCGGACACGTTTTTTCCTGAACAAGACGGCAAGCTGAACACGGTGCGTCGGACGGTCTACGATTTTGGCTTCAAATACCGGATGTTCGGCTCCTACTTTGTCGCTGGTGCTGTTACCTCAAGGCGTCTAACTACCGGAGGAGTCGAGGCTTTTCAGGTCTGTGATAGCTTTGACGGACACCGCTGTACCGGTATTACCGCCCCGCCGCGCAGCCAGATCAATCAAAGCGCGTATTCTCTGGGCACCGGAGTGGACTTGGCCAGCGGCCTGGCACTGACGGTGGAGTATTTTAACTCCTCGTTCGACAAAGCCTATGCCCAAGTCTACTACGATGGCCAGAACGGTAAGGCGACTAGTGAATTGGAGCTGTTCAATGCCCGGTTGGCTTACCGTTGGCAGTAGGCAGGGTCTCTGATAGGCTACAGGTGCTTTGTTAGCAGCTCTAGATATGGCTTGGAGTTATTTGATGCGTTTTCTTCGCAAAGTGCCTGTGATTGCACTCGCTGCCTGTCCCCTTTTGCTGGTCTCTTGTTTAGAGCAGTATGATCCCTCGAAAAACAACGCGAAGTTCGCGGCAGAGTGGAAGCAGTCGGAGCAGCCCATTCCGAAGCTGACCGCGACCGGAGAGATCCCGGCCGCCGGCGGCGAACAAAAAGTCGACGCCGAGGAGCGCTATGCGACGATTTGCGCTAACTGTCATGGCCCAAAGGGCAACGGGGACGGGCCGGGTGGCGCGGCTTTAACGCCTAAACCACGTAATTTCCACGACAAGGCATGGCAGGCCAGCGTCGACGACGCCCGCATCATTAAGGTCATCACCAAGGGCGGGGCCTCGGTCGGACTCAGTGCAACGATGGCGCCTTGGAGTTCAGTGCTAAGCCCAGAAGAGATCGTCGCTTTGACGAAAAAGATTCGTACCTTTGGCAAAGAATAGGTAGGCTTCAGCCAAGTTCTCAATAGCAAAGGAAAGCCCTATGACGTTTAAACTTCCCGAACTCCCTTATGCGCTTGATGCCCTTGCTCCCATCGTTTCAAAAGAGACTTTGGAGTACCACCACGGCAAGCATCACCTTCGCTATGTCGACAATCTCAACAAGTTGGTGCAGGGAACCGAGCACGCCAACAAGTCGCTTGAAGACATCATCAAAACGACTAAGACCGGCCCCATCTTCAACAACGCAGCGCAGATTTGGAACCACACGTTCTTCTTCAACTGCTTGACGCCAAAAGGTAGCAAGCCTTCGGGTAAGGTCAAGGCGGCGATTGAGCAGCAGTGGGGCTCCTTCGATAAATTTAAAGCCGAGTTTTCTGAGGCGGCCACTGGACTCTTTGGTTCCGGCTGGGTTTGGCTGAGCAAACTAAGCAACGGAACGCTCGCGATCGAAAAGGCCAAAGACGCGGAAACCCCCCTGGTGCATGGGCATAAGCCACTGCTCACCCTGGATGTTTGGGAGCACGCCTACTACATCGATTACCGCAACGACCGGGCGCGCTTTATCAATAGTGTTTGGGATATCTTGAACTGGGATTTTGTCGAAAAGCAATTTTGATCGCATCTATTTGGTACACAAAGGGGCTCGTTTTCGGGCCCTTTATGACGCCCTGATCTGACCTAGCGTTGGCTGCTTTCAAAGCGGGTAAATGCTGCTGGTATAGGCGCTTCAAAGCGCAGCATCTGGTTCGTCACCGGGTGGACAAAGCCAAGCGACCGAGCGTGCAAAGCCAGGCGTTTGTACTGCCAGTCTTTGTGCGCGGCTTGGTCGGCACGGTAGCGTTGATCGCCAAGAACCGGGTGGCCCATCTCAGCCATGTGAACTCGGATCTGATTGCGTCGTCCGGTTTCTAGGCGCAGTCCCACTAAGGTGGTGTCTTTGAACCGGCGGCGGACATTGAAGTGGGTGATGGCTAGTTCGCCGACGGCTGCGGATTTTTGGTTTAGAGCGGAGTCGGTTTGAAGGTGGCTGCGCCTCTCGCCGGAGTCTTTGACGACCGTTCCGGCAACGATGGCGACATATTCGCGCTCCGGCTTGCGCGCGGCAAATTGAGTGATGAGGTGCGCTGTTACTGCAGCACTGCGGCCAAAGACGAGTAGACCAGACGTGTCCCGGTCAAGGCGGTGCACAACCCCGAGCTTGGCGCTGTGTCTCTGGCCTTGGCTCAGGTGACCCGCGATCAAGTCGACGAGGGTGTTGGATTCGCGACGCTCGGTAGGCACGGTCAGGATGCCCGACTCTTTGTCGACGACGATCAGGTGTTCGTCGCTGTACACCACGCTAAAGCCTCGGGTGGGCCGGGGCGTTGACTTTTCTTTGTAGCGCCGCTCAGAATCATAGCGAAGCAGCAGGTGGTCACCGCTTGCCACGAGAGTGCCTGCATCTGTAACCGGTTGGTCGTTGATCCAGGCGCCACCGTGGTCGATCAGGCCGCGCACGCGAGACCGTGAGAATTTAATCAGCCGTGCGACTAAAACGTCGACTCGGCCAGCGTCGTCGGCAAGTACGGTGTGCTTAACCTCCAAGCGCGCCAAGGTGGTCTCCTTCGGCGCCCACGGCCATAGTCGGGAGGCCGTGCAGCGGTGTGCCACGACTGGCTAAAGTGCGCGTCACCATCGCCTGAAACAACTCTTCCAAAGCCATTTGGGCCTGGGAGCCTTCAAGATAGCCTAACACCCTGGCGATGGCTTCGATGGTGGCTAGCCCAGCGGCTTTGCTTTCCCGTCGGACGCGGTAACCGGACGCTTCACCAGGTGGCAAGGTCACCACCGGTAGGGTCGCCAGATAGGGATCGCGACGCCGCATTTTGATCGTCTGGCGCCAGTTACCATCAGGGACGATCAGATTGCAGGGCCCATTTAGGCTGCGCGCGAATTCAGGGCTGAGGACGATGGCATCGGGAGCGGGGTAAAGAAGCAGGCTGACAGCGCCAGGCATGAGGTGATCACGCACATCGTAGCTGTGCTCTTGATCACCATGGCGAAGGATGGTGCTGTTGCTTAGGGCGAGTGTGGCCAGCCGGCCGGTGTTCGTCGGCACCCGCAGCTCGCGTTTGCTGATGATCAAGACCACTCTGGTCGCGAGATCAAGTCGTGGAATCAGCGGGCATAGACACAGCTCTCGCCGCATCAAGCACCGGTCGCAGCGAGCATCGAACTTTTTTCTCTGGCTCACCTTAGTCTCCGACGAACTCGCGATGCAAAGCTTGGGTCGCGCGCGTCGCCTCTGCCTCGTCGACGACCACGGAGATTTTGATCTCCGAGGTTGAAATCATGTGAATCACGATGCCCTGCGACGTCAGTGCATTGAAAGTGCGTCCCGCAACCCCAGCATAGCTGCGCATGCCAACCCCGACTGCGGACACTTTGGCCAGGCCGCCTTCGGCGACGATTTTTAGGCTATCGTAGCCTTTGCTTGCAGCGAGCTCGGCAATCACCTTGCGGGCCGCGTCGAGATCGCTAGACGCAATCGTGAAGCCAAGGCGTAGGCTCTGATCGGCGTGCGGTTTATCGTGGACGATGATGTCGACGTTGATGCCAAGCTCACCGAGCGACTGAAAGATCTCGGAGATCACGGCGCTATCCTGACGCAGGCCGGTCAAGGTCAATTTGGCGATCTGGCGATCCGTGGTGACGCCAGACACGACGAGTTCTTCTAAGCTGCCTGCGGCCGATTGGGGCATAATGCGGGTCCTTCTGTGGCTATCAGAGGTAAAGGTGTTGCGAACGATGAGCGGCATGTGGAACTTAGCTGCCAACTCGACACAACGTGGATGCAACACCTTGCTGCCAAGCGACGCCATTTCAAACGCCGTCTCGTATTCTAGGCTTTCGATCAAGCGAGCCGATGGCACCAGGCGTGGATCGGCGGTGTAGACACCATCAACGTCCGTATTGATCTCGCAAAATCCAGCTTTTAGTGCGACCGCGAGTGCGACCGCACTGGTGTCGCTACCGCCACGTCCCAGGGTCGTAATTTCGTGGTCGCTGTTGACGCCTTGAAAGCCAGCAATCACCGCCACCGCACCGCGTTCCCAGCCCCGCTCAATGAGGTCGGTGTCGATATGGCGAATGCGGGCCTTGGCGTGCAGCTCGTCGGTGTGAATACCGAGTTGGTGCGCTAGCAGCGGCAACGCCTTGATGCCCTGCGCCTCCAATGCAGCCGACATAAGAGCGACGCTGACCTGTTCGCCAGCAGCGAGGGCCATGTCGTAAGCGACGCCGGAGGCATTGGGATTGACGCTTCGCATCATATCCACAAGGCGATTGGTTTCTCCGGATTGGGCGCTGACGACGATCGCTAGGTGGTGGTAACCGTCCCGCCATTGGCGGGCGATTCGTTCGGCGACTGCTTTGATGCGTTCACCGGTGCCAACGGAGGTGCCCCCGTATTTTTGGACGATCGAGGCGGTCTTAGGAAGCGATGCGTACACGGATCTTGCCTTTTTGATCGGATGAGGTGGCAGGTGCGACACCTCCAGGTGTGCCGCGGATTTTGTCTACACGGACTGTAGGGTCACGTCCAGCGGGCTTTGCAGGCCTTGGCCTGGAACGGTTTGGCGCCGGTTTTGCTAAACAAGTTCATCGGCCCACAAGGCTGCAGGTGTTTCCCTGCGGCGCACGATTTGGTGACTAGTGCCGCTGACTAGGACCTCGGGAGCACGTGGCCTGCTGTTGTACTGCGACGCCATCGATGCGCCATAGGCACCGCAGCTGCGGAGAAACATCAGGTCGCCGCCAGCCGGCAGCTGCATTCGCCGTTCCTTTGCCAGAAAGTCGCCGGTTTCGCAGATCGGGCCGACGAAATCACAGAGGACTTCTTCGCCACGTTCCGACGCTACCACTGGACAAATCTCGTGGTAAGAGCCGTAGAGCGTTGGCCGGATAAGATCGTTCATCGCGGCATCGACGATGACGAAGTGGCGCTCCGGTGTGGTCTTGACGCCGAGGACCTTGGTCAGAAGAATCGCGGTGTTGCCGACTAAAGCCCGGCCTGGTTCGATAATCAAATGAAGGCCGCTCGGGCGGACCTCTTTTATCAACGCATCGGCATAGTCGCTAAAGCTTGGCGGCACTTCCTGGTCATAACGGATACCGAGGCCGCCGCCCAGGTCGAGGTAGCGAAGCTTGTGACCTTGTTGGTGCAGATGACCGGCAAGCTGCACCATCTGTCTAGCGGCGTCGCGCAGTGGCTGGATATCGACGATTTGACTGCCGATATGGCAGCCGATGCCAACCAATTCGAGGCGCGGATCGCGGCCGATACGGTCGAGCAAAGGCGGCAGCGCCGCTTCGGGCAGGCCGAACTTCGTCGAATACAAGCCAGTCGCAATCTTCGCATTGGTTTTGGCATCGATGTTCGGATTGACCCTAAGGCTGATGGCAGCTCTTAGGCCGCGCTGGCCAGCCAAAGTGGCGATTAGATCAAGCTCGTAAGGCGATTCAACGTTGAACATCAAAATGCCGGCGGCTAGAGCCTGATCGATTTCCTCGGACTGCTTGCCGACGCCGGAAAACACGATCTGATCCGGCCTGGCTCCGGCCAGTAGGGACCTCTGCAGCTCGCCGCCTGACACCAGGTCGGCGCCAAAACCAGCGCCGAAGATGTGGCGCAGGAGCGTCAGATTGCTCATCGCTTTAACCGCAAAGCAGGGCAGTGTTGGGTAGCCAGCGAAGGCTCGAATCAGTCCTGCGCAATTGGCTTCCAGGGCGCTCTGAGAATAAATGTAGGCTGGGGTGCCGACGGCCTTGGCGAGGTGCGTGAGGGGTACCCCCTCGCAGTGATAGACGCCGTGTTTAACGGCAAAGCACTCGATATCCTTAACCATGGCCTGCTTATACCTTGTCGTCTGGCGGGGAATCCTGAAGCTTGGGCGGGTGCGGCGGCTCTAGATCAGAGGATTCCCTTGATGGAGATGTAGACGTCTCTAGATGCGAGTCTGCGGCCGGAGCGACCACTGCGTCAGGCGCTGGGGCCACCATTTGGTCCAGGCTGCGGCCCTGGGCCAAAGTCTGGGTGCCGGTTGGAGCCAGGGCTTCGGTCGTGGTGGTGTGTGCATCAGTCATGATGGATGACACGTCTTTTTTTGCATCGAGGATCGGCTGCAGGGCCTCGCGCAGGGACTGGGCTTCCTCGCGCCGGATCTCGTCTTCTGCTTCCCGGATGACCTGGTCGAAGGTCGTGCGGACATCGTTGGCGGTGCGGCGGACATGGACGAACAGACGCCCCGCTTGGCGCATGACCTCAGGCAGGCGCTTTGGCCCGACGACCACTAGGGCGACGACCGCGATAATCACCATTTCAAAAAAGCCAACGCCAAACATAGGCCGATGCCCCTTTTTACCGATTAGATGCAAGGTCCACTCTAAAGGAAATCGCTGGGCACGCAAACCACAGAACACACAGTACAGGCCTTGCCCGACCTTGAACTTAGCGTTTGGAGGTCTGTGGCAGCACAAGCGCATAGACTGCGCGCATCGATGCGCGGTCGCCCACGGACTCCAGGCCTAGGAGGTAGCCCGAGCGCTCAGGGATGGTGCGAACCCAGCGGACCTTGCAGGCGATCGACACCTCGGCGGGATGGGTCAGCTGGAAGGCGATGAGGTCGCCGCTTTTAAACTTCTCTGTGACCCAAAGGCAGAGTCCTGTGTCTGAAACATTCCAAACCACCACCACCTGAGTGAGGTTGCCATTAGCTTTAAGCAGGTGTCCCTTGATATCCAAGGGAGTGACTGGTGAACGTGGACTTTTGCGGCCGCTGATTTTTTTCGCTAACATCCTGGCATCTCCCGGACTTAGGCATCCTTCCTGGAGTTCGGCAGAAGGCGGCAAAACTTTAGTTGGAGCAGGCGACCGCATGCAGAAGATCATCACTTGGAACGTCAATTCGGTGAATGTCCGGCTGGAACGCCTGCTTGGAGTTCTAGCCAGACATTCCCCGGATATCCTTTGTTTACAGGAGCTTAAGTGCGTAGATGAGGGCTTCCCCCACGCCGAGGTGGCGGCCGCTGGCTACCATGCAGCAGTATTTGGTCAAAAGGCCTACAACGGCGTCGCAATCTTAAGTCGTCAGCCTCCAGTCGAAGTATTGCGCGGCTTTGCCGATGGGGTTGACGATCCGGCGGCGCGACTGCTGACGGCGTGGTTTCCTGGATTGACCGTGATGTCGGCCTACGTCCCCAACGGACAAGCCACCGGTACCGACAAGTATTATTACAAATTGAACTGGCTAGCGCGGCTGGGCCGTTACCTGCGTCGGCATCACTCACCGCAGGATGCCCTGCTACTACTTGGCGACTTTAATGTGGCACCCGCTGATTTGGATGTCCATGATCCAGCGCAGTGGCGTGACAAGATCCTTTGTTCAGGCCCCGAAAGGGCCGCTTTTCAGGAGGTTTTGAGCTTCGGCCTAGTCGATGCCTTTCGCCGTTTGGACATGGCCACGGAAGGCTACACGTGGTGGGACTACCGGGCCGGAGGTTGGTCCAGAAACCAGGGCCTGCGCATCGACCTAGCCCTTGCGACCATCCCCACGGCCGACAAGCTCATGCGCTGTTACGTCGACCTTGGCGAGCGCGAGGGCGAGAAGCCGTCTGACCATGCGCCTCTCATCGTCGAAATACGCTGAAAGTGCCGATCCATCACGACATGAAGCCATGCAAAATCCTGCGTTAAGACTAGGTCTGTAAGCGGCGTGGGGCTGGACTCCCGGCCTATTTGTTGATATGTCTGGAAACGGCATCACTTAGCATATTTTCATCCTATTTCGGGGGACTTATGAGATTGCTGGCACCTGGGCGTACGTTATCCTGTTGTCTGAGCATCGTCATAATGGCCTTTGCGGCGTCCGGCTGCGGTGCCAAGGGTGGTTCAAAGGGTCGGCTGTCGGAAACGAACGCTGGCCCTTCTGTCAATCAGGGCGGCCAACAAGTCGGCCAGGGTGGACGAGTCATCGGCGATGTGGATCTACGGAGTAACCCGAATATTGGCCTTGGTCGTCCTCGCGGCGATGATGCGAACGAGATCCTGATTTCGCGTGACCAGTACGTGATCTCGTGGAGCCCAGAGCATCGCGCCCCGAATTGGGTCGCCTGGCGCCTAGAAGACAGCGATTTGGGGGCGGTCCGTAGGACTAACTCCTTCGCCTTGGACCCCGATCTCGACCAATATTTGGCGGCCAACGGTGGGCACGCGGTGACGCCACAGGATTTTCAGGGCAGCTGTTTTGATCGTGGGCATATGACACCCTCGGCCGACCGTACGGCCTCAGAGGACCATAATCGTCGCACTTTTCTCATGTCGAACATGATGCCGCAGACAGCGTATTTGAATCGCGGCATCTGGGAACACTTTGAAGAGCACGAGCGCAATTTGGTCCGGGGCACTGACCAAGCGATCTACATCATCGCCGGCGCTATCTTCGACGATCATCCCGGCCATATCGGGCCCGATGGAGACATTGCGGTTCCAAGCAAAAACTTTAAGATCGTGCTCCGCGCGAATGACCTCGCTTCGGGACAAGGGACGGTGTTAGCTGCGATTTTAATGCCAAACATCACGTCAACGGGGACTGATCCGCTTACCGATCATGAGCAAGCTTGTGCGGACTCGCATCATGGGTTGTCGGATTTCAAAAGCGTGTCACCGGATCCGGCTGTTACCACCGGTGCGGCCTTTCGCCCAGAAAATACCGATTGGCAAAATTACCAGGTGTCGGTCGGCGAGATCGCCCAAGACGCTGGTTTGAACTTCCCTTTCGCACATTAATTTAGTGCGCGGCGAGCCAGTCGGCTCCGGTATGGATGTCTACCTTAAGTGGCACCTGCGTGACTAGAGCGTGCTCCATATGCTCCCGAATGAGGGGGATCACATGGGGCACTTCGCTTTGTGGTGCGCTGAATACCAATTCGTCGTGGACCTGCAGCAGCAGTTGAGTCTTTAAGCGTTCGCTGATGAGCGTCTGGTCGATGCGGATCATCGCTAGCTTGATCAAATCAGCGGCGCTGCCTTGAATCGGCGCATTGACGGCGATGTTTTCGCCGCGTGATTGATTGGCTTGGTTCTTATCGCCAAGCTCTGGAATGGGTCGTCGTCGGCCCAGCATGGTGACGCAGTAGCCCGTGGCTCGAGCAGAGGCGATCAGCGATTGGGTGTAGGTTTTGATCGCAGGGTAAACCTCAAAATAGCGCTGGATGAAGGCCTTGGCCTCGGCAAGACTCACACCTGTGGTGGCAGCCAAGCGCTGTGGTCCCATGCCGTAGATGATGCCGAAGTTGACGGCTTTGGCCCGCGAGCGCAGCTGCGGCGTCACGGCACTTTCGGCGACGCCAAAGATCTTTGCGGCGGTGACGGTGTGCACATCAAGGCCCGCAATAAATGCTGCGATCATATCTTTGGCATCGGCAAGGTGGGCCAGCAATCTTAGTTCGACTTGTGAATAGTCCGCCGAAATGAGTACCGAGCCGGGATCTTGCGCCTTAAAGGCGCGGCGAATGCGGCGGCCAAGCTCGGACTGGATCGGGATGTTTTGCAGGTTGGGCTTATCTGAGCTGAGTCGGCCGGTTGCCGCCACTGTTTGGCGAAAGGTCGTATGGACGCGGTTGGTGCGTGGATTGATAAACTGAGGCAAAGGGTCGACATAGGTGTTCTTAAGTTTGCTCACCTCGCGATAGGCGATGATGAGCCGCGGGACCTTGTGTGTCGCGGCAAGCTGCTCTAGGACTGACTCGTCTGTGGAATAGCCGGTCTTCGTGCGCTTTAGGCGCTTAAGTCCTGCGGCTTCATGCAGCTTAAGGCGGTCAAACAACAAGGCCTGTAGTTGCTTTGAAGAGTTAATATTGAAGGGCCCGCCGGCTGCGGCGTAAAGCTCTGTCTCTAGGCCCTTGGCGGTTGCGGCGAGTTCACCTGAGTAAGTATCGAGAAATTCTGCATCGATAAAAAAGCCGTAGCGTTCCATGCGGGCCAGAACTGGTACGAGCGGCATCTCCACCTCATGGAGTACCCGCTCCAGGCCCGCCGCCGCGAGTCTTGGCGCGAGCTTTCGATACAGGGTGATGATGGCTTTGGCTTGAGCCGTACCCTGAAGTTGGGTGCTCTCCAGGTGCTCCCACCTGGCAAGCATGGACTGGATTGAGTGGTCGTAGTGGTTTGGATCGACCAGATAGTCGCAGATCTCGACGTCGATATACGGAGGGACCAGGTCGATGCCGACGTTTTCCAGCATCTGCAGGCTATGCTTTAGGCCGTGCGTGACCTTTGTTTGCCGGGCGTTTGCGAGCAGGGGGCGGAGGAGGTAAATACCTTCCTCGGTGAGTGGCAGGCGAAAGGCTTCGCCGGTATCAATCACCAAGTGTGCGGCCAAGGGGCGGCCGGTGATGATGTCGGGATTGCTACAGTCCAGGGTGAAAGCAAAGCTGCTGCACGCCGTCATGGCCGCCTGTAGCTTGCTCACTTCAGATGGCAGGATGGTGTCATCTGGCTTTAGCGGGTCCGTGGATAGAGGCGTATTGCTAGTGGTAGGCCTGTTGAGTGGTGCTGCCGGTGTGGCAGTCAGGGTGGTCGGCGCAGGAAGATCGGCCTTTGACAGCGCAGTTTGGACCTTTTGTGCCAGGGTTTTAAATTGCAGCCTGGTGAGAAACGCGAGTAGGTCAGGGTTTGCCGATGCACTGCGCCAGTCGCATTGCATCTGAGCGAGGGTTAGCGGCAGCTCAAGGTCCGTCTTGAGTGTCACAAGTTGCCTAGACAAAAAGGCGTCGTCGCGACCGGCCTCCAGGCTGGCGCGCAGTTTTGGTGTGAGGTCTGCAAGGTGCTGGTAGATGCCTTCGAGCGAGCCATAGGATCCGATCAGCTTGGCTGCGCCCTTTTCGCCAATACCATGCACTCCGGGGATGTTGTCAGCAGTGTCGCCGATCAATGCCAGGGCGTCGACGACCTGCTCAGGTGTGCAGTCGAATTTTTCCTTTACGGCTGCTCGATTGATAAGCAGGGCTTCTTCATTCTTTTTCGGCGCTAGCATAAAGCTGTGATCGCCGATCAGCTGCATAAAGTCTTTGTCGCCGGAAATGATGTAGACTTCAGTATCCGAGCCGGCGTAGCGGCGGACCAGAGTACCGACAAAATCGTCGGCTTCGATCCCTGGCTGACGAAGCACTGGGCAGCGAAAGTGAGTAAGCAGCTCATAGCACCAAGGTAGTTGGGCTTCGAGATCGCTTGGCATAGCGTCGCGATGGGCCTTGTAAGCGGGAAACATCGCGTGACGAAAGGTTGGTTCTGGCGTGTCGCAGACCGCCACGAGAAAGTCGGGTCGCTGCTCGCTTAGCAATTTATTCATAAACATCGCCGTGCCATAGACGGCACCGGTGGGCTGACCTTGGCTGGTCGCCAGGGAACTGCGGCCAAGGGCATAGAAGCTGCGAAAAAATAGCGCCATGGTATCGACAATAAACAAGCGCTTTGGGAGTACAGTCACGGCGGGTCACCAATCTGTGGTCAGGCAGATTTATATAGGGCTAGGGCGCAAACTGGCACGCGGCAATCGTCTAGGAGCGCGGCGCAATCATCGATTTCCGGGTCAAGATCGGCGGCAAAGAGCCATTCTAGTGCCATGTGACGGTCGAGCCCTAGCGGTGCTTGGTTTAGGCCGAGTTGGTCAAACGGCGGCGCTGGTTGGTCGGATATCATGACAAACTCCTTGCGTGATTCCTGTCCTACCACCTGCGGCCTGGCCTGGTCAAAGAGCACTGGCACGAGCAGGGGTGCGCGAGGGGTGAAGTTGACTAAGAGCTGACGACCTTCTCGCCCATGCGCCGAACCGTACTGGCTTTGGCTGCGATTGTAGGCGCAATTGGCCTCGTGTAGGTGGATCACGCCGCCTTCGACCATGGTCCGCGCGTTCATCCAGTCAGAAAAGCCGCGAAGGACGATGAGTCCATGATTATTGGCAAGCAGCGAGCTCGCCCACATGTCTCCGCCGATGCTGCTGCGCCGCACGACGTAAGGGTTAAAGGACATGGATTCGGCGATCAGACGACCAGCACCGGCCTGGCGAATGATCCAAGCCGATTGATGGGCCTCAACGCGGCGGCATGGCGGCTCGGCTGTGCTGGCTTCCAGCCGCTGGACACCTAGCAGCGCAGCGAGTTTGTGTAGATCGGGCTCGATCAAGGCGGAGATACACATGGTGGCGACCTCTCATGGGGTAGGATCTATAAGGATAACGTGGTTTTTGTTCGAGTCGTGAGGGCTTGGCCCCAGGACCGTGGCGCCTGATAGCGAGGACTTTGACAAAGGGGCCGGAATCTTCTTATTATTCCGAGTCATTAGGAGCAGATTATGATTATTGTGACGGGCGGCGCGGGATTTATCGGCAGCGCCCTGGTGTGGCGGCTCAACGAGCACGGGTTCGACGACATCTTGATTGCCGATCGCCTCGGTCACGGCGGCAAGTGGCTCAATATCAACAAGAGAACGTTTCGGCGGGTCTTGCATAAGGACGCCCTTCTACCTTGGCTTGAGGGCGGCGCTGACGGTGAGCGCATCGAGGCGGTGTTTCATCTTGGGGCGAGTTCGTCGACCACCGAGACCGATGTCGACTATCTTGTCGACAACAACCTCAACTACTCGGTGCGGTTGTGGCGTTACTGTGCCGAGCACCGGGTGCCGTTTATCTACGCCTCGTCGGCGGCGACGTACGGCGCCGGAGAGCAGGGCTTCCATGACATACTGACCGCTGTACCAAGGCTGCGGCCGCTCAATCCGTACGGCTTTAGCAAGCAAAAGTTTGACCACTGGGCGATGCACCAGCACGAAGCGCCACCACTTTGGGCGGGTCTAAAATTCTTCAATGTCTATGGCCCGCAGGAGTATCACAAGGGAGGCCAGTCGAGTGTGATCTTTCAGGTCTTGCCGCAGGTGCAGCAGAGTGGTGCGATTAAATTGTTTAAGTCCTATCGGCCGGACTATGCCGACGGTGGGCAATTGCGTGATTTTGTTTATGTCAAAGATTGCGTTGACGTCATGCTGCATTTTTATACGCAGGCAAAGCATGTGCAGTCCGGGCTCTACAATATTGGCTCGGGTCAGGCGCGGAGTTTTGCCGATGTCGCGCGGGGCGTTTTTGCCGCAATGGAGATCGACCCGCCGGTGATCGAATATATAGACATGCCAGAGTCGATCCGGGGTCAGTATCAGTATTTTACCGAAGCGAATCTGCAAAGGCTGCGGGAAAAGGGCGGCTATCAGACGCCTATGACTGCTCTTGAAGCAGGGATTCACGACTATATTCGCGGCTATTTGTTGGCAGAGGACCGTTATCTTTAAGCAGCTGCTGAGATCCCTGATCGTGGCTCTGTGCTTAGTGCAGGCGGCCCATGCTCAGGATAGTGTGCACGGCACTAAACATGTCTCTGGGCTTAAGCTCGTTGGGCTTAGCCGCACCGATCCAAAATGGCTGGAAGGCTATATTGACTACCGGTTTCCCGCCGATGTTAGCGAGCAGGAGCTCATTGATCTTCGCAGCAGGCTGGTGACGACGTCGGTGTTTACCTCGGTCCAAGTCTCGGTAGTCCCTGACCCGCAGGCAGCCGGCCAGCAGCTGCTTCAAGTCGAGGTTCACGAACGCTGGACGATGATTCCGGTGGTGCGGGGCGCTTATGGTGGGGGCACTCCTCTAAAGGTTCTGGGTTTATACGATATCCATGCGCTAGGTCGGCTGCTTACGCTTGGCGCTGAGACACGTCAGTATGGCAATGCGCCACCTGGGTTTATTCTTTATGGTCGCGACCCGAGGGGGGATTCCGATCGCTATTACCTGGGTGGTGAAGTCTGGCGTGAATTTCGGCGCCGTCAAGCGATTGACCGAGGTGGTACCGTCGTTGGTGCTTTGAGTACCAATATGACCTTAAGTCGGCTCCGGCTGCTCGTCCCGCTTAGTACCGATGAACGCGAACGCGCCCACCACTGGAAGGTTGGTGGCGAAGTAGAGACCGTGCAGGAAGCACCCAGTGTTTTTGACCCGGACGTGACAAAGACCACGAGTCGAGTGCCGCCAGCCGGTATTGCATTAAACACCGCCAGGCGCTTTTCGGTCAAACTGTTGCCCTCTTTGCTCTTTGACAGCATTGCGGTGGATCACATCGAGTACGATGGTCTTAGGACCAAGTTGAGACTGGGACCAATTATATCGTCCGGACATGCATATAGCTTTGTCGAAGGCGAAGCCGACTACTACCGTATCTTTGGCGGATCTTGGAACCTGGCGATCCGGGCGGTGGTCGGTCAGTCGAGCTTTGCGTCGCTTCAGAGCGAATATTTTCTTGGTGGATTGGATACGATTCGTGGTCTTCCAGATGGCGCGATTTTTGGCACTCATGCGGCGTTTTCAAATTTCGAACTGCGGTATATCGCGCTGAAAGCGCAGCATCTTTGGCTGCAGACGGCGGCCTTCGTCGATGCCGGTGGAGCCGGCCCCAACTGGTCAGACGGACGAGATAGCGCGAGGTCCACAGCAGGAGTCGGGCTGCGTTTTGCCGTCCCCCAAGTCTATCGCCTGATGCTGCGGGTTGATTATGCCTGGAGCTTGACCGGGCCGCACAGGCAGGGCCTTACCGCGGGCATCAACCAGTTCTTTGATCCGTACACTCCGCTTTGAGTGCGGCCGCTACCCAGAGGTGGCGCCTTCGACTTGCCGTGCGGGTGCAGTGCCCCCGGCAACCGCTGGACCCTCTTCTTTAAACGCTTTGCGCAGATGCTGCGGCAGGTCCTTTTGCATGTCGACGCCGACGACCTTGGACACGCCAGGCTCTTGCATGGTGATGCCATATAAGACGTCTAGCACCTCCATGGTGCGGCGGTTGTGGGTGATGACGATGAACTGGAATTGATCGGCAAGAGCCTCCAGAACTCGGTTGTACCGCCCGACGTTGGCCTCGTCGAGTGGCGCATCGACCTCATCGAGGAAGCAATAGGGAGTTGGCTTGGTCTTGAGCAGGGCGAAGATCAGGGCCATCGCCGTCAACGCCTTTTCCCCGCCGGAGAAGAGGGTCATCGACTTGGGACTTTTGCCAGGCAGGCGGCAGATGATCTCGATGCCGCCTAGCATGGGATTGTCGGGGTGAGTGAGTTCGAGGCGCCCTTCGCCAGTCGGGAAAAGAATCGGAAAGAGACCGCCGAATTCCATGTTGATGCGCGCAAAGATCTCGAGAAACTTCTTCAGCGAGGTCTCTTCGATTTCGGCGATCGCCGCGGCGAGGAGATCCATGCTTGAGACGACCTCGTCGCGCTGCTGGGTGATAAAGTCGCGCCGCTCGGTCTTCTCCTCAAATTCTTTAAGCGCCATCATATTGATGCCGCCCATCGATTCGATCTTCTGGCGTAGGCGTGACACCGACCTAGAGCGACTCTCCTGGTTGAAGTCAGGGTCTTGAGTGAAGGCGAAGGTGCGTAGGTCGAGGTGATACTTTTCGCTGGCTTGCTCGGTCACTCCGGCGATGGCCATCCGCAGGCGCTCAAGGCTCACGTTGCCTTCGGCTAAGCCTTTTTGCATCGCGCTGTAGGTTTCCCGTAGCGACCTGAGACGGTTGTCGATGACGCGGGTTTCTTCGATCAAGCCCGCATTGGCCTCACGCCGCGACGCGAAGTCGTCTTGCAGCTTGTCGCGGTCAAGTACGTAGCGCTCGATGTCAACGCGGGCTTGCTCTAGTTGCACCTTTGCCAGATCGATGTCCTGGGTTAGGCGGTTTTGCTCTTCGTAGCGACGCGATAACTTGTTTTGTAAGAGTTCTAACTGCGCCTTGGAGTTGAGGTAACCGTCGCGCTGGGCCTGGGCCCGGGCGCCAGAGCGAGCATGTTCCAGCTTCTTGGCGTCGTGTTGGCGTTTGACCTCTTCTTTTCGCTCAAGGAGTGCCTCGGCATCTTGTTCGATATTCGCATACTCAGCGCGGGCACTGGCCAGCTCGCGCGTGAGCGAGGTACGGCTGCCGGCAAGGGATTCACGTTCTTCGCTGAGGCGGTGTCCGGTGGCTTGGTGCTGCGCCAAGGCGGTTTCCGCAGCTTGAATGAGCTCTTGCTTGCGATCGAACAGCTGCTGCACGGCTTGCAGTGCAGACATCACTTCGAGGACGCCGCGGTTTTGCTGCTGCAGCTTGGCATCGATCTCGGCGATGACCTGGCGATCGGTATTGATACGGAATTCGAGCTCATCGATTTGCGCCTGGGCCCGACTCAGCTCTCCCTCCAAAAGCTTCAGTTGGCCGGCGAGGCCTTCCAGCTCGGTCTTGCGACTTAGGAGGCCAGCAGCGGCTTTCCCGCCGACGATGAATTCACCGTGGCCGCCGTAGCAAACGCCCTGAGCGGTAAACAGCAAGATGCCGCGGGGAAGTCCGGCCAACTCCTCTGGTCCCAAATGCAGGGCGGGCAACAAATAAAGACGGTCGAGGAGGGTCGCGATACCAGGTAGCTCGCGCTCCACTTTCAGGTATCTTCTGAGCGGCTCGGCGCTGTTGTCGTCGGCCCACTTGGCAACCGCGTCTTGATCGACCCTTTCCGCTTGCGACAAGACACAGACGGGAAGGGCGCCAGCACCGTGCTGACCGGCTAAGCGCACCAGCGAATTAAACTGATCGAGCCCCGAGACGACTAGGCGTTCTGCCCAGCGTTCAAATGCTGCTGCCGCCTTCGGTGGTAACTCGCTCGACGCCGCACCAAAGCCGATGAAGTCCGTCAGCATGCCGCTGACCAGCGACGCAAACTGCGGACCTTGTTGCTTTAGTGTTGCAATGGATGCGGTGAGGTCGGTCGTGCCATCCTCGATTTCGGATAGGGAAGTGTAACGGCCTTTTGCTGCATGGTAGGCTTCGCGCAGTTCATCGCGCTTAGCATTGGCCGCTTTGATCTGGCGGTAGCACTCGGCGACGGTAGCCTCGCGGTCGTGCTTGTCTCTGATCTCCTGGTCGAGGCCCGCCTGGGTCGCCCCGGCGCGCTGCTCAGCGGCATGTAACTCGACCGTGGTAGCGCTTAGTTCACTGCGCAGCGCGACGCAGCGCTGTTCTTCCTGAGTCGCTTCTTGGGCGGCCCTAGTCAGTTCTTTGTCGACTTGTTCGGTGCGGAATTTATTGCTCTCAATAAGGCGCTCGACGTTGCGAATCTCGTCGTCAAACTCCTCCATGCGCCCTTCATAAACCTGCGATGCCTCACTTGCGGCCTCGACCTCGTACTCGAAGTTGGCGATGGCTTCGGTGAGCTCCTTGGCGATCTGTTCCGCCTGAGCCATCGAACGCAAGGCGCCGTCGACCTGGCCTTCGAGCACCTTGAGATTGGCATCGTCTTCCGAGAGTTCCTCAGCGATCGCGCTAAGCCGCCTGGTGCCGCCATCGACGCGTTCGGTCGCACTTTTTAAGGTGGACTCGCCGCGGGCGATTTGTTCGCGTGCCGAGGCGATCTTTTCTTGCAGCAGTTGGATATCAGGGTCCGCCTCGTCGAGTTGACCTTGCAGGTCGACTAAACGAGCCTCGAGACTCGACACTTGGCTGAGCGTTTCCGCTTCGGTGGCGAGGGTTGTATCGCGCTGCAACTGGAGTCTTGTTTGTTGCTCGACGAAGTGGTGATAGTTGTGGGCAAATAGACTCGTCTCCTCGGCCTTCAGCTTGTCGCTAAGACTGGTAAACTCCTTGGCCTTATCGACCTGGGTTTCAAGGGCATCGAGTTGCTTTTGCACCTCGGTGAGGATGTCGTCGATGCGCGATAGATTGAGGGTGGTCTGTTCGAGCTTCTTCTGGGCTTCTTGTTGCCGACGCTTGTAGACCGTGGTGCCGGCAGCCTCTTCGAGGATCTCGCGGACATCTTCTGGCTTGGCATTGAGGATTCGGTCGACCTGGCCCTGTTGGATCATCGAGTAGCTGCGGCCGCCAAGTCCGGTGCTCGAGAAGAAGCCGACGATGTCTTTGAGTCGGCATGGCTTTTTGTTGATCATGTACTCGCGCTGGCCGTCGGCATAGAGGCGGCGGGTTAGGGCGATCTCACTCTCATGGCGATACTCGGCCGGGCAGATCGGATCATCGTCGGAGTTGTCAAAGACCAGCGACACCTCGGCCATGCCGAGCGCTTTGCGCTTTTCAGAGCCGGCGAAGATGATGTCGGTCGCCTTTTCTCCGCGTAGGTTCTTGGCGTTTTGTTCGCCCATCACCCAACGGACGGCATCGATGACATTGCTCTTGCCGGAGCCATTTGGTCCGACGATACCGGTGATACCGGTGTCGAAG
This sequence comes from Pseudomonadota bacterium, assembly GCA_026390445.1. Taxonomy (GTDB): domain Bacteria; phylum Bdellovibrionota_B; class Oligoflexia; order Oligoflexales; family CAIYRB01; genus CAIYRB01. The sequence continues at coordinate 21,289 of JAPLFX010000031.1, read as the reverse complement.
TTGATGACGATTTTATCGGCAAACGACTTGAAACCAGCGATGATGATCTTTTTTAAGAACATGGACCGGCCTCACTTCACCGGGTTGACGATATTGAAGCCAACACCTGGGACGACATCGAAGATCACCACCGAGTTGCCATAATAGGAGCACGAGGCCCCGCGCCCATCGGCGTTGAGGACGACCTGATTGTAACTGCGGATATCGTCTTGCGGGGATAGGCCACCGACTTGTTCGGCAAACCAATCGGGCTGATCGATGACTTGCGCGCCAAGTGAAAAGTAGCTGTCGCTGCGCACCCAGTTGACCAGGTCGCGGCTGTTGTTGACGACGATGGTTTTTAGGCCGTTGACGCGGCGGACACGGAAGTCGCTGGGGTACACAAACCTGGTGGCTTCCGCGCCCTTAAAGCCATAGACGCGTTCAAAGCTCATCGTCGAGGCCGTGGTCGGAAAGGTGTAGGTGACGCCATCGGGTGCAAGTTTATTGTGGAGATCGCCCTTCATGGTGACCCGGACGATCTGGTTAGCCCAACGACTGCGGTCGGGACTACCGCGGTGCGAGAGATAAAAGACGTCGCTGTTGTCTGGGTCGGGTTGTGCGGCGTAGAAGTTGGTACGGTAAAACTTGAAAGCAGGATCGTTGAAGTGATCGCTTTGATCCGGAGCCCCGTCGAAGTTGTTGAGGTTGAAGTAGATCCAGCGCATCTCGCCTTGCACCACGGGGTTGCTCCCGTCGCGGTAGGGAAAGATGCAGCCAGGTGTGGTCGTGCCGACCGGGCAGTTCGGTGCGGGGCTTTGGCCTTCTTTAGCTAGATCATAGACGAAGAATTGGAAGCTTTGCCGCTGTGCTAGGTTGGCTTGTTGGCGTGGGCTGTTCTCCATTTGATCAGGCACTTCGTTGGCGCCTGGCGTGCCGATCGGCGAACGATCGGTGGTGTAGGACATATTGTCGACCAATTCGGCATCGTTGTGCTCGGGTCTGCCGAGATCGGTGGGGAAGCCGAGGAGGAGGTTTTGTTTGGTGTCGATGTACAGTGCGCGGAAGCTAGCATTGTACTGGCGTACTTTAAACAGCGTCGCTCGGCTCAAGTCCGTGGTTAAGTTGCCGACCATCAGAGTGCCGTTGGCGCACGATACGGCGATGTATGGTGCATGCATGACGCCGTTGATCGGGCTGCAATCGAGAACCCAGTCCTGCTTCTTTTGTGGGTGCTCAGGATCGCTGACGTCGAACAGCATGACGTGCGGTGGATAGTTATTGTTGGTGGATTCTTTTTGGTAGTCAACGGTCACCATCAAGGTGTTGCCGAACAATGCAAGCGAGCGTCCCATGCGCGGTACTTCGATGGCATTGAGCTTGTGGCCATCGCGGTCTAGGACCAGCACCGAGCCGACGTCGTAGGTGTTGTCGAAGTCTGAGTTTAGGACGAAGAAATGCTTGCCGTCGTCGCTGGTGGCGATATCGACCGGACTGGCGATGGTGGTGCCAAGGGGTGGGAATTTCTCCTTGACCCTGCAGGCAAACAGGCACAGGCACATAGCCAGCAAAGACCAGCCTAGCCGGGTGTGGCGCGAGGCGCGGGGGCTGGCCACGGAGTCCTTGGTAGTCCTAGCGTGCATAGATAATTCCTACATATGATAATCGACGGTTAGAATGTCACGGCCAGACAGCGGCGGCAAATGCTAAAAACACCTTGTTCCGGCTGATCGGCGTCCGGTATTAAATCAAGACCGTTGCAGGGAGAGACCACCAGGTCACCAGGCTTAGGACCTGCGTCGGGGCTATGGGTTATATGTTAGGCCCATGTTTGGCTTGGATCAGAGTATATCTGCCCGAAGAGGCAGGAAAGGGCGAGGCTACGCTATGGCGTCTTTAAACCGAGTGACCATTATGGGAAATCTGGGCCAGGATCCAGAACTGCGCTTTACGCAGAGCCAAATGGCGGTTGCGACTTTGCGAATCGCCACGACCGATTACCGGACAGCTCCGGATGGCCAGCGTCAGGAATTCACCGAGTGGCACCGCGTCGTCGTTTGGGGCAAGCAGGCGGAAAACTGCTCCAAATACCTAGCCAAGGGTCGCAGCGTCCTGGTCGAGGGTCGTCTCGCCACGCGCGCGTGGGAGGATAAGCAGGGTCAGAAGCGTTACACGACGGAAATCGTGGCGCAAAATGTGCAGTTTCTCGGCGGTGCAGCGGGTGCTGGGGCTGGAGCCGGGGCGAGCACCGGCGGCGCAGCGCCACGGAGCGAGCGGCCTAGCGGTGGCTACGCTGGTGGGCAAACCGGCGGTGGCGGCGGCTATGACCACGACATCGGCGGTATGGGCGACGTCGGCATGGGCGGCCCTGACACCCCCGGCTTAGACGATATTCCGTTCTGAGCAGGACTCAGTGCTGACGGGCCCTTAGAAGCGGTAGCCGACGCCGCCACTGAGGACCAAGAAGTTATCAAAGCCTTGTTCGGTGCCGATCAAGGCGTAGTCTTCAATCGAGGCATCGAGGATAAAGTGCTTTAAGAAGTGAAAGCGCTGACCGATCGCCAAATGGATCAGCGGCGTCGTTTCCGCCTGTGGTATCGGCCTTGCGTCAGTCCCTGTCTGGCTAATGTCGGTCGTGCCAGGGTTCTTGGTGGGGTCGCAACCCTTCTTGGCGGCAACGGATTTAACGCAGAAGTCACCGGCTCTAGACGATTTAGTGGCGTCATTTAAGAGCGTTCGTCGCTCTGGATAGAAGTCCGACATGGCCACGCCACCACCGAAGGTGAGATACATATCGAAGTAGTTGGTGGCAGACAGAAGCAAGATCTGTTTGCCATAGATCGGGTTCCAGACAAAGTTGCCGGTGAGGATGTAGTTGAGCTTGCGAATCGGCACGTAAGCCGGCCCGTAGTTCGCATCACCCTGGGGATCGTCGGCAAGCGAGCCGCCTTTGGAGGAGCAGGGCGCAGTGACCACCTTGTTTGGATCATTGTAGAAGGTTTCGATGCAGCCGCGTTCGTCTTTGTCCGAATTTACGACGAAATTGCCTTCGAGGCTGAAGCCCCAATTCTCCGACCAGAAGTAGGTCAAGGCGGCGTTCGCCAAAAAGGAGTTCAGATAGGATGAGGTGAGAAAGTAGCCGAGTCTGAGGTCGAGTTCGACCGACCTCTTTTTCGGATACAGCTTATCCATCACCACCTCCGAACCTTCGGTGGCCTTTTCGTAAGCGAAACCAGTCTGGCTCAGGGTGGACCAGGCGATGAACAGGGCGGCAAAGTGAGGCAGGCGCACGCTGGGATTCCTTTCCCATGGAGGAGCGGCCGGCTAAGATAGTGCCGCCGGACCACCTGTCCTACGCTTTGCACCTAGCCTCGGGCCATAGCCACGAAGATATCCTCGATGCGTTTTGCCCGCGCTTCACACCGTGCTTTAACCTCGTTCAATGCGGCTCCGCTTTTGCCTTTGCCAGAAAGGTCTTTTACGGAGACGTAGAACTTGATCTTGGGCTCGGTGCCCGATGGCCTAACGCTGATCTTGGTACCGTCATTCAGTATAAATTGTAACACGTTAGACTGGGGGAGTGGTATGCTCTCGGCGGCTTTGAAGTCGCCGTGAGTCGCTTGGAAGTCTTGGCGCTTATCGAAATCCCTGAGCTTTTGTACTGGCATTCCATCGATTTCCCGCGGTGGCTGACGCCGCAGTCCGGCCATCATGGCAGCGATTTTCTCGGCGCCTTCTTTGCCTGGGAGGGTGATATCGGCCAGAGTCTCATGATAAACCCCGTGCCTTGAGAAGATGCCGTCGAGCGCAGCGACCACCGAGGACCCTTGTGCTTTGTAATAAGCCACCATTTCGGCTGCCAAGCAGCACGAGATGACCGCATCTTTGTCGCGCACGAAGGAATCCATGAGGAAGCCGTAGCTCTCCTCGCCGCCGCAGACGAATTTGCGGTAGGGTTTGAGGCGACCGGTCTCATAGCCATCGATCTGATTGCAGATCCATTTGAAGCCGGTCAGCGTCTCTTCGCACGTCGCCCCGTATTCTTCTGCTAAATCGGATTGGAGATCGGTGGTGACGACGGTTTTCACCACCAGGGGAGAGGGCGGCATGCGCTTGAGGGCGGTAAGAGACTTCAGCACATAGTCATTGAGCAAGCAGCCGATCTGATTGCCGTTGGGGCGGACGTAGCGCCCATCGACGAGGATCTCCATGCCGATGCGGTCGCAGTCGGGGTCCGTGGCCAAGATAAGGTCCGCACCTAATTGACTGCCTAAAACGCGTGCCATGTCCATGGCCGCAGGATTCTCTGGATTGGGCGATTTGACCGTTGGAAAGGCGCCATCTGGCTGCTCTTGCTCGGGGACCACCGTGACATCGGTGAAGCCAAAGCGCTTGAGCATCTCGGTGACAGGATAGCGACCTGCTCCGTGCAGCGGTGAATAGACGATCTTGAAGCCCTGGCGTCCCTCACTATGCATAGATAGGGCTTTGACGCGGGCGAAGTAGGCTTCGTCAAACTCATCGCCGACTTCTTTGGCTTGGCCGGTGGCGAGGATCTCGGCGTAAGGGACGGCCTTGAGATTGCTATAGCCATCGATGGCGCCGTAGGCCTTGATGATCTCGTGGTCATGCGGCGGGACGAGTTGGCCACCATTTTGCCAGTAGACTTTGTAGCCGTTGTATTCCGGTGGATTGTGGCTGGCCGTAACGCAGACACCGGCATGACAGGAGTAGTGCCGGGTCATGAAGGACAGCATGGGTACCGGTCTTAGCGCTTTGGTCAAGATCGAGCGGATCCCCTGGCCGGCCAGGATTTCGGCCGTGGCCTTGGCAAAGTCGCGAGAAAAGTGCCGCGAATCGTGCGAAATAGCCACCGTCAGGGTCTCGCCGGGAAAGGCGGCCTTAAGATGGGTGGCCAGCGCGGAGGTGGCTTTGCGGACGTTAAAGATGTTCATGCGATTGGTGCCGGCGCCGAGGATCCCACGCAGTCCACCGGTGCCGAACTCCAGGTCACGATAGAAACGCTCGGTGAGCTCCTTGGTGTTGCCTTGGGCGATCAGCGCCGCAATCTCCTGCCTAGTCGCCGGGTCAAAGTCGGCGGACGTGGACCAATAGGCGGCCTTTTGCAGCACGGTTTGTTCGGTCCCAGACATGTTTTTTCCCCTCGTCAGCGGCGTTAATTGCGCCTCGAACGTTAATCAATATCGTGGCCAAGGCCAAGATCTAATCAACTGTTCGGACGCCGTATCTTGGGTCAAAACCTGGGGAAAGCATAAATAGAGCGCGACACCCGGGCCGTGGTAACGGTGGTGACCACTTTGCAGGCGCCCAGCCAGGGGCAAGGTGACCTGCATTTCGACCGTCGGCATATTGCACATGAGGTTTGGCGCTAAAAACAGCGAGCGTCTGGCTTTGAGGACCTCAGGATCGCCGACAAAGGAGACGGCAAAAGCGGCATCGGTGGTGTTGATTTGCTCAATGGCCGTGTCTAGGACGTCATAGTCGTAGATGGCGATGTTGGGAGAAAACAACACATTGCCTTGGTAGGCGGTCGTATTATCGAAGTGTTTGACATAATGGACGCTCGGCGTCACAAAATAGCCGCCGGCAAGGCCATCGACGGCACGCCCCCACAGTAGGGTTTCGGCCTCGCGATTGGCCATGGTTTGAAAGCGCAGGTACTTTTCGACGGCCTTTGCCGAGTAGAGTGGACCCATGAATGGGCCTTGCTTACCGTCTCCTAGGGTGTCGGTATCGGTACGCCCGACTTTCACCGAGCGAAGGGCCTTCAGTAATTCTTCACGGAAAGCGGGTAACATCGAGCGGTAGACAAAGACGCGACTGGTCGAGGTGCAGCGCTGGCCGGCGCTAACCAGGGCGCCGTAGACGACACATTGCACCGCCTCTTGGAGATTCGCCGAGGAGTGGACGATGACGGCATTTTTGCCACCCGACTGCAGGACGAGTTGGCGGCCCAGGTGCTGGCGCGACTCGGCGCGGACCACGTCGCAGTGCTCGCGCGAGCCGGTGTAGAGGATCGCGGCGATGCGTTTATCAACGAGCAGGTGTTTAAAGCTACTAAAGTTGCCAAAGACGACGCTGAGCATCCCCGGTAATAGATCCTGCTCTTGGCTGAGCAGGGCGATCAGCATCGAGCTGAGCAGGGCGTGAGACGAAGAATTTAAGATCAGTGGACAGCCGGCGAGCATCGAGGCCGCGAAGTAGACGACGAAATTGGTGATCGGCGTGGAGAAGGCCAGATAGGCCGCGGTGACGCCGATCGGTATCAGCTGGACTTTACCGCCTTGCTGCTGACCCATGATGCAAGGGGCGGTCAGCGTCTGGAGGACCTCGTCACCGTGGTTCACCACCCAATCTAGGTAGGCTACGGCACTGGCGATGTCTTGCCTTGCTTCCCAACTGGGCTTGCCTGCTTCGAGGCGAAGGATCAGTTCTGCCGGCTGTTGGTAGTCGACCAAAGCCTGACGAAAGCGTTTAAGAACATCAAGCCTTTGGCTGACCGGTACCGCCGCAAGTGCCGTGCGCGACTTGTAGGCTTGATCGACGATGTGCTGCACCGCATCTTTATCGACATAAACATCGATAAGTTTTGACCCGGTGTTGGGATTGAACGAACTCTTTTGCACGCCGCTGGTCTTGCCCGGAAGCCAGGCCCCGCCGCACCAGTGCCCAGGCCACCTGAGCGGAAACTGGCCAGCCTGCAGTTGTTTACAAAACTCTTGCAGATCCATGGTCTAGTCTCCCCTTTGGCTATGTGAAAGCGGCAGCGTGCCACGTAACAAGCTAGCTAAAGTATACGCTCACCCAAGCCCTTTGTTATACTAAGAGCAACCATCCGACCAAGGAGTGCCACCGTGGGCCAAATCCCCCCGACCCAGGACCCCCTGCCAACTTCCAGGTCAGGACAGGCTTGGCCCGACGGCTGGTATGTTTATGAAGACGGCAGCCTGAACGGCCCGCTTACCGCCGCGGAGACCTTCAATCGCGCGCCGGTGCTTGCCTCAGGCAAGCCGCTTTTGGTCAGTCGCAAGGGCTTTTCGCAGTGGTACCCACTACGCGACCTGTCGGAAATTTATTTGGCCAGCATCGGCTCCGTCCAGCAGGCCCCCCAGGTGCAACCGAAGGTGATGGCAAAAAAAGTCGGTAGCCAAGCGGTCCCGACCCTTGCGCACGGGGCCAAGAGCCCGCAAGTCATCGCCAAGAGCCCGCAAGTCACCTTCAAGAGGCCGCAAGTCACCTTCAAGAGGCCGCTGACTGCGCCGCAACACCCCATGTCGGTGCCGTCTGAGAGCGTCTTGAAAACGTCCACCAGGGCGACGTCGGCTGCAGCAACGTCACATGCCAAAAAAGCGGTGTTGCAAGAATACTTCTTGGCGCGCACTCGCTTGCGCCTCGGTCAGATCCGTAGCCCGTGGATGAGCGGCTTGGCCGGAGTGACGCTATCAATTGGAATTTACTGGCCAATTTGGTTCGCCTCAGTGCAAAAAGAGATGCTATTTCACACCCACAGCATGGCGGACAGCAAAAAGGTCAATATCTGGCATGCCCTTCTTGCCGTGGTGCCAATCCTACACTTGTACCTAACGTATCGCTTGGCGAAACAGGTGCGAGCCATGGAGGCGCAAAATAAGTATCAGTATACGTCTCCGGCACTGGCGACAGCGCTGGCGATCATTCCACCACTAGCCGTGGTTTATCTGCAGCAGGCCCTAAACCGGCACTGGCTGCTTCATGCCAAACACGTGGTCGTAAAAAGACGAGCCCAGGCAGCCTAGTGCTAGGCGGCTTGAGCTCGCTCGGCGCAGACCCGAGTGGCCTAAACTTTATTTGAATTTGAACCGCCAGGCGCGCCCTGCGGCCGCCCACCTTGCTGCCCGCCTCGGCTGCGGCGCTGGCCACCGGAGCCTTGCGGCCGTCCTCCCGGACCTGCAGAGCGCTGCGGCCGCCTACCGCCGCCACCACTACGGCCTGACGGCGCGGCTTGGGGCGAGTCATCTGGCTTGCCAGTCATGGGAAACGGGTGATCGCTGACGACCGGGATTTTTTTGCGGATCAAGCGCTCGATCCCGATAATGAAGCTCTTCTCCTCGGGATCGCAAAACGACACGGCGATACCAGAGGCCGCTGCCCGACCGGTGCGGCCAATGCGGTGAACGTAGGTTTCCGCAACATTTGGTACGTCATAGTTGATGACGTGAGTGACCTCGTCGATATCGATACCGCGCGCTGCCAGATCGCTGGCGACTAAGATGCGTGTCGTGCCCGACTTGAAGTTGGTTAGGGCCCGTTGGCGAGCGCTTTGCGACTTGTTGCCGTGGATAGCCTCGGCGGTGACGCCGTTGTCGTTGAGGTAACCTGCGACGCGGTTGGCGATCGCCTTGGTACGGGTGAAGACCAGGGCGCGCTTAACGGCGTCATCCCCAAGGACGTGCATAAGCAAAAAGCGCTTGTTTGGTCGATCGACATAGTAGACCGCTTGGTCGATGCGTTCAGCGGTTGATGATACCGGCGTCACTTCGACCTTGGCTGGATCGTGCAAGATGCGCTTGGTGAGCTCTTGGATCTCGGCCGGCATCGTCGCAGAAAACAGCAGGTTTTGGCGTTCCTTTGGCAGTGCCGAGATGACGCGCTTAACATCGTGAATGAAGCCCATATCTAGCATCCGGTCGGCTTCATCGAGGACGAAGATTTCTAGCGCGTCGAGCTTGACGCAGCCTTGACCCATCAAATCAAGCAAACGGCCGGGCGTCGCGATGACGATGTCTGGGCGGGCAGCAAGTGCGCGGCGTTGTGGTTCGATGCCGACGCCGCCGTAGACTAGAGCTGACTTCAGACTTAGGTAGCGTCCGTAGTCCTTGAAGCTCTCCTCGATCTGTAGGGCTAATTCGCGTGTTGGCGTCAAGATAAGCGCACGGATGCCGCGGCCTCGACCTTCACCTAGTGCCAGGCGTTGTAGGATCGGCAAAGCAAAGGCAGCGGTTTTACCGGTGCCGGTCTGCGCACAGCCAAGCAGGTCTCTGCCGTGGAGGACGTAGGGAATGGCCGCGACTTGGATTGGTGTTGGCTGCGTATAACCCTGCTCAGCGACCGCACGCAGCAGGGGTTCGATCAGGCCCAGCTCAGGGAAGTCGGCGCTGGCTTGGAGTGTCGCACCGGCTTCGTCAAGAGGCGCAGGTCCACTGAAATTCTTCAGGAATTTAACAAATTTTTTCACGTAATCTCGTAATCTCTGGTTTTGGGGTCTAGGAAAGGGTTGAGGCATCGCACGAGGCCGTGGGGACTATACGCTGAAAGTCTCACTAACACCACCTCGGAGAATAATGGCTCTAGCCAAGCCGGGCAGATGCGCATATAGCTATCGGTCATATGCCGCCTTCCGATGCCAAATCTACAAGTGATTTCCCGCTCCTGCGTTACCTGCCTGGAGCCGGACAAAAGCTCGACAGCGGGGATCTGCTGGACCGTTTTCTCGCTTATCTCAGCGATAAGGGCGTCGAGCTTTACCCCGCCCAAGAGGAGGCGATCCTTGCTCTTTACGAGGGTCGCAACGTCATTCTCAACACTCCCACTGGGTCGGGCAAGTCGTTGGTGGCGACGGCACTGCATTTTCACTCGCTCGCGCATGGTCGGCGCTCCGTTTATACCTGCCCGATCAAGGCCTTGGTCAACGAAAAGTTTTTAGCCCTGTGCGCCGAGTTTGGGCCCGATCAAGTTGGCATGACCACGGGTGATGCGACGGTCAACCGCGATGCGCCGATTCTCTGCTGCACCGCCGAAATTCTCTCCAATATGGCCCTACGTGAAGGCCCGGCGGCTCCGGCCCACGATGTCATCATGGATGAGTTTCACTACTACTCGGATCGCGAACGGGGCGTCGCCTGGCAAGTGCCGCTGCTCACCTTGAGCTATGCCCGGTTTCTCCTCATGTCGGCGACTCTGGGTGACACAGCGGTCTTTGAGCAGGGCTTGACTAAGGTCACTGGTCTAGAGACGCTTGTGGTCCGTTCCAATGATCGGCCGGTGCCGCTTGATTTTGTTTATTCCGAGACCGCCTTGCATGAGGCGATTCGCGACTTGGTGTTTGGTGGCAAGGCGCCGGTTTATTTGGTCAGCTTTACACAGCGGGAGTGCGCCGAGGAGGCGCAAAACCTCCTGTCGATCGATATCTGCACTAAGGACGAAAAGAAGGTCATCGCTGCGGCGCTCGAGGGCGTCAAGTTTTCTAGTCCCTACGGTAAAGAAGTGCAGAAGTTGCTGCGACACGGCATTGGCTTACACCATGCTGGTTTGTTGCCAAAATACCGCCTCCTCGTCGAACGCTTGGCGCAGCAGGGACTGCTCAAAGTCATCTGTGGCACAGACACCCTCGGCGTCGGCGTCAACGTGCCGATTCGCACCGTGCTGTTCACAAAGCTCTGCAAGTTCGACGGCGAAAAGACCGTGATCCTCAGTGTTCGCGACTTTCTGCAGATCAGTGGTCGCGCCGGACGTAAGGGATTTGACGACCGCGGCCGAGTGGTCGTTCAAGCACCCGAACACGTCATCGAGAATAAATACCTTGAGGCTAAGGCCGGTGGTGACGCCAAGAAACTTCGTCGCATCACCCGCAAAAAGCCCCCGGAAAAGGGCTATCTCCATTGGGATGAGAACACTTTCAAGCGTCTGCTAAGCTCACCACCTGAAGCCCTACAATCGCGGTTTCAAGTCACCCACGGCATGCTGCTCAATGTCCTAGGCCGGCCTGGTGATGGTTGCAAGGCGATGAAAGACCTGATTCGTGGATCGTACGAGTCGGCAACTGCTAAGAGGCAGCACACCAAGACCGGCTTCCAGTTGTTCCGCTCTCTGCTTGATCGCGGCTTACTCGAGGTGATTCCTAAGTCTGAACGAGACGGTGCAAAGGTGCGGGTCAAACTCGATCTGCAAGAGGACTTCTCGCTCAATCATGCGTTGTCGCTTTACTTAATCGATACGATCAAATTGTTGGATCCAGTGTCGCCAGATTACGCTTTGGACTTACTGACCTTGGTGGAGTCGATCCTCGAAAACCCCGATCTCATCTTGCGTAAGCAGCTAGACCGGCTCAAGGGCCAAAAGGTTTTTGAGCTCAAGGCCGCCGGCGTCGAGTACGATGAGCGCATGGCTGAGCTAGAAAAGCTCGAGTATCCGAAGCCAAACCGCGACTTCATCTACGACTCCTTCAATGCTTTTGCCGTGGCTCATCCCTGGGTTGGCAAGGAAAACATCCGGCCAAAATCTATCGCTCGTGACATGTACGAACAGTTCATGACCTTCGAAGAGTATATCCGCGACTACGATTTGCAGCGGGCCGAGGGCTTGCTGCTGCGCTACCTTTCTGAGGCCTACAAGGTTTTGGTGCAGACGGTTCCCGAAAGTGAGCGAACCGAAGAGATCATGGCGCTGATGGTCTACTTTGGTGACATGATCCGCCGTATCGATGCCAGTCTTCTCGAAGAGTGGGAGAAGATGCGGCGACCGGGTTCAGCAACGACGTCGGTATCTGCGGATGATGCCGAGGTGGAAACGGCGACACGCGACATCACTCGTGACAAGCGCGCGATGACGGCCTTGGTGCGTAACGAAGTCTTTCGCTTGCTGCGACTCTTTGCGGTGCGCGACTATGAGGCCGCGGCTGCGGCCTTGGTGCCTGTGCCGAGTGGTGGTGGCGACGCCGACCATGTGTCGACAGTATGGACGGCAACGGCGCTGGAAGCGGCTTGGTCCGAGTTTTACCTCGACCACGACGCCATTGCGACCGACCCGAAGGCGCGCAACCCCCAATATCTTAAGGTAACTCAGGAAGTTAAGTGGTGGCAGCTGGAGCAAATTGTGCCAGACCGGGCCGGACATAACGATTGGTTACTGCACCTGACTGTCGATGTGGAACGGTCTCGGGAAGCCGGACAGGTCTTTTTGGGATTGCGGCGCCTTGCGGCTATCTAGTCTGAAAAATCGTTAAAATTCATTTGATTGCATGTCTTGCTCAACCTTTGCCAAAGTTAGGTCGATAAAGCTCTTGTGACTATTCATAGGGAGTATGTCGATGCCAATACGAAACACCCTGATTGCCTCCATGACTATCCTGATGCACGCCTGCAGTGTCGGGAGTAGCCCACTGAGCAGCTCGATGGATCGCAATGGCAGGGCGAACAATGATCAAGCCGCCAAAGAGGCACCTCAGGCGGCGTCGCAGGATTCCGAAACGACCAAATCAACGGCTCCTGTGCAAGTCGCCGGAGCGTTCCTAACATCGGCCTGTGACATTGCCAGCGCCTCGGACGGTATTCCGAGCGTCGCGGACCAGGATGCCTACGGTTGCGCCGTCCACTCTGCAGACGGCAGCAAATACGCTGGCACTGTTCAGTTTAGTAGCATTTCGGTGAACTTTACGGACAGTACCGCTCCGGTCGAAGCAGGCATCAATCCGACTCCTGCCGAGAGTCGTTGGCATACATATTTTTACCTGCCAGTTTCGGATCAAGGCAAAATTAAAGGGTACGATTTAGCTGGTTCGGTCGATAGTCAGAATACATTTACCATGAGTGCCCCGTCGTCCCTGTCAGCACCGGTGGCAGCGTCAATAACCGTCGCATCGGCGAATGCCCCCGCGCCCGCGCCCGCGCCTGCGCCGACGTCTGGGCCGGTCCCGCCGCCTCCAGCCGCGCCGTGTACCCCTAAGACCGACTTTAAGTTGGACCCGGCCTTCCCTTACTTTATGGATTCCGTTAGCGCTAAAGCAAGGGCTTCGACGGCCAATAATGCTGGCGGTGCACCGATCCCCTTGGTGATTCCAGGAGGGTTTAAACCGAATGATTCGCTCATCATGACTGCGGCAACTGGTGTGTCTGCGGTCGCCGTCGGTGGTCTCACTGACCTGTCGAATCGGCTTACGTGCCCTCAGAACTGGAAGCTGCACTTCCTAGATAAAAACGCAAATATTCTCAATGCAAATGATGCTGATCTTTCGACTTGGGTAAATCACACGAAGATTATTCCACCTGGGGCAGCCTCCGCGACGATCGGCTACACTGAGCCAGGCAACGACTCTTATAAGGATAATGAAGGATCTCCGAACGTCGCAAAGCCGAGCGGTGGCTGCCACTATAGCTTCACTCTGACCCGCGCCTGTCAGTAAATCGCGCTAGTTTAGTCGGCGCCGTTGTAGAATCGGTCGATCACATTGAAGTAAAAGTTGACGGTGTCGCCGTCGTTGAACTCAATGGTCAGCTGCCAAACCCCCGCCGGGTTGAGACGCAGCCGAGTGATCTGGGTGCAGCTGTCACTGTGACTGCTGACATAAGCTTCAAAGGAATTGCCGCCACCCGCTTGCGCAAGTTGGCCGTAAACCCGCTTCATACCACTTGTGTTGGTCGCACAGACCATCGCCTGCTCGGTCTGGATGGTGATGAAGCGATTTGGCCCGAAGCTTAAATTGACGCTATGCAGCTTTGCCGACATGTTGTGGCAGACTTGCAAACCACCCTGAAATGAGCAGATCCCCGCCGGGGCATTCGTGCTTGATGTCCACCCGCCGCAGCACAGCAGCAGGCCCAGGCTTGCAAAGAATCTATTTATGGACGAACTCATCATAAATCTCCCCCAAGCCTGGGTGTTTCGCCGCCGCTGTGCTTTATTCCTCGAGCAGACTGCGCAGCATCCATGCGGTCTTTTCGTGTTCAGCCATGCGACGGATCATGAGATCGGTGGTGACCTCGTCCTTGGCTTCGGTGGCAGCTACAAGCACGGTGTGTGCGGAGCGGGTGATCTTTTCTTGATCAGCCAATAGTTGTTTGATCATGTCCGTCGCTGCAGGAACGCCGACGGGCTCCTGGATCGACGTCAGGGCCAAAAACTGTGTAAACGTGCCCAGTGCTGGGTAGCCAAGGGAACGAACGCGTTCGGCGATTTCATCTACAGCGAGAGCGAGTGCGGAGTACTGACCTTCAAACATCAGGTGCAGCTGCTGGAAGTTTGGACCTTTGACGTTCCAATGGAAGTTCTGCGTTTTCAGGTAAAGCGTGTAGGTGTCAGCGAGTACTTTATTCAGGACTTGAGACAAATTGCGGCGACCTGCATCATTGACGCCGATATCGACCTTCATGGGAACCTCATCAAAAATTATGGTCTACGGCGGCCCAAATTGGGAGCGCCTCCTGCCTGTGTTTTAGACCTTTTGATCCGGACTAGCTAGCTTTGGCTGGGGATGAAACCTGTGGATCCTTGTTAAGGCCCTGGTCTGACGCGGCTATTTACCGACACAAAATTCGCTGAAGATGCGGTCTAGGACATCTTCGTTGCCGACTTGGCCAACGATCGCCACCAGGGCCTTGGCCGCTTCTTGCAGCTCAAATGCCAGCAGTTCTTCATAGGCACCGGCGGCATCTGCCGCGAAAAACCGCGTCAAGGCCGCAAGCGCATCTTGCAGGGCGGCTTGGTGCCGCGCTGAGGTGACGAACGCCTGTTCTTGGTTGAGGCCACCGACGTAGGTATCGACTTGATCCGCCAACGCTTGGCGCAGCGCGTCCAAGCCCTCTCCACTGCGGCAGGATAGGGACAGCCATGGTCCCGACCAGCTTGGTTGATGCAAGTCTGCTTTCGTCGCGATCTGGAGATAGGCGCGAGGCTGTAGCTCGGCCCTCCAGGCTGCGATTTGTGGACTAGGGTCGACGTCGCTGTCCGCGGGTGCCAAAAACAGCACTAAATCAGCCTCGCCGGCTAGCCGCCGCGCGGCTTCGATGCCGAGTGCCTCGACGGGATCGATGCTGGTGCCTGGTGCGCGGATTCCTGCCATGTCGACCAGTCGCAGCAGACGGCCATGGACTAGGCACCTCTCTTCGAGATAGTCGCGCGTCGTGCCGGCGTGCTCCGTGACAATCGCGCGTTGTCTCCCGAGCAAGCTATTCATCAGGGTGGACTTGCCGGCGTTGGGTGCGCCAAAAAGGGCGACCATCAGCCCCTGGCTGGCAACCCGGCCGCTTTTGTAGCTGGCCGCAAGACGCTCGATCTCCGTTTGCACCGCCAGTGCGCGTTGGCGCACCATGCCGAGGTGCAGGTGGGCGGTGTCACCTTCGTCGGGAAAGTCGATCTGGGCTTCCAAAAAGGCCAAGGCGCCCACCAGGGTTTGGCGTAGGCTGTCGATCGCAAGTTTCAGCTGGCCCGAGGCCAGGTGCCTGGCTGCCACCCATTGCTGGTGTGATTGGGCATCGATGAGTTCCCTGATGCCCTCGGCTGCGGTGAGGTCGAGCTTGCCATGAAGAAAGGCGCGACGAGTAAACTCGCCGGGCTCGGCCGGGCGGCACCCGAGCCGGTAGAGCAGGGCCAGCACGCTTTGGATAATATAGGCGCCACCATGGCAATGGATCTCGGCGCTGTCCTCACCCGTGTAAGAACGCGGGCCAGTGAAGAACACCACCATGGCGTCGTCGACGACGGAGCCGGTCGCCGGGTCCGTCAGCGGGCACTTGCGGAGCATGCGATCAGGCCAGAGGGCTTCTGTCGGCAGGCAGCGCCGTAGCAGCTCATGAACGCCGCTTCCCGACAGGCGAATCAGCGCAATAGCACCAGCGCCCTGACCAGAGGCCAAGGCGGCGATAGGTGCGCTGTAGGACTCGGGCGCGGGCGTCTCGACCTCGTCGCTCAATCGCCTTCGACCACCGTGGGCGGCAGGTCCTGGCCATCTTTGCTAGGTAAGATCATCAGCTTACGATTGGGGCCCGAGCCGATCGACTTGGTGTAGACGCGGTCGTCGCGGTCCAGCGCCATGTGGATGATCTTGCGGTCGTAGGAACTCTTGTAGTTGAGCACGATCGGACGCTTGTTTTCATGCACTTGGGCCGACAGGTCGAAGGCCATCTGGATCAGGTCGTCTTCACGCTTGCGGCGCACGCCGCTGACGTCGGCGAAGATGCGAAACGGTAGTTCTTGGCGCAGGTGCCGGGGCTTTTTGCGCAGGATATGCTCAAGCGCCTCAGCCAGCTTGCTGTTCTTGTGAATCTGCTCGGAGATGAAGGGGTGGTCGATATTGAGCACCAGGCGGCCATCATCGATGCTCGCCTCAACATCCACCGGCTCGCCGGCAATGTGCGCGCAGATGCCGGCACAAAACAGCCGCAGCTCCTCTTTCAGCGCATCGACTTGCTCCGCACTCAGCGGCTCAGCCTTGACCGCATCGGCTTGATCTTCATCGCGGTTGCGCTCGCTAGAACGAGGACGCGTCGTCCGAGGTTCGCGGTCGCGGTCCCTTTCACGGCGCTCGCGGCGGGGACGCTCGGTTTGGGCGCGGGCCTTGGGCCAGGCCTCGATCACGACGACCTGGTTCTTGAAGAACGAGAACAGGCCCCTAGCGGTCTCTTCTTTGGTGACGCGGTACTCGATCTCGTCCTGGGTGCAGCCGAGGCTGCCTGCGGCCTTGACCAGCGCTTGCTCTAGGGACTTTCCTTCAATCGTTACCGGCGCTTTCGCCGATGGGGATGAATTCGTTTGTGGGCTCATCCTGATTCCTTTTCACACAGGGTTTGGCTCTAGTTTTTCCAGCCGGCGGTACAGCCACTTTTGCTGAACGATTCCAATCAAGGTGTTTGTCAGCATATACAGGGTCAGTCCGGCTGGCAGGGTCAGCATCATGACTGTGAACATTATGGGCATAAACATCAAAATTTTCTCTTGAGTTTTATCCATTCCGGTAGTCGGGGTCAACTTCTGTTGCATAAACATTGCCACGCCCATCAGTAGAGGCGTGACAAAGTAGGGGTCCATGGCTGACAAATCATGGATCCACATCGCAAAGGGCGCATGGCGAAGCTGAATTGAGTTCTGCAGGACCTGGTAAAAGGCGAAGAACACGGGGATCTGCGGCAGCACGGGCAGGCAGCCCTTCATTGGGTTGATCTTGTGCGAGCTCATGAACTTCATCAGCTCTTGCTGCTGCTTCGCTTTGTCGTCCTTGTACTTGTCGCGGATGAGCTGCATCTGTGGGTTGAGCTTCTTCATCCGGTGCATCGACGTCGAGGAGGCCTTCATCAGGGGGAAAAACAGCACCTTGAGGCAGATCGTCAGGAGGATGATGGCGACGCCGTAGTTGTGCGTGACCTGCTGGAAGCCCTCGATGACCGACAGTAGCGGCCGGGCGATAAAGCTGAAGATGCCCAGGTGCATGGCGGTGCCAAGCTCGGGATTGTGTGCCTCCATGATCGGCAAGTCTTTAGGGCCGGAGTAGGTGGCAAAATCCAAAGTCACCGTGTCACCGGGCTTGACGACGCCTTGGCGGTCGGAGTTGACGATTTGGATCTGGCAGCTCTCGGCATCGGAGTGGCCGTGATCCATGCGGAGGTTGCCGTTTTTAGCCTTGGGCTCGACGACACTGACAAAATAGTGGCGGTCGACACCGACGAAGTTGATCGGCACTCCGTCTAACTTTGCTGGGTCCTTGTCGTTACTGCAGAACTTCTCGATATCCAGCCACTCGGTCGAGCCGTCGGCGCGGTACATGATCTGATCGCGTTGGCGAGAGGCTCCGGGGATGATGCCGAGAATCTGGGTCGACTTCTTTGGCTTGATGCTTTCGACGAGAAGGAGGCCGCCTGTCAGCTCCACGGGTTTGTTGCTGATGTTGGTGAAGCTGACCTTTAAGTCGGCGCCGAAGCCGACTTCTGGGATGTGAAACTCCTGCGTCAGGCGAAAATCACCTTGGTCGCGCCAGAACTTTAGCGTGCGGTCGTGGCGCTCGGCAAAAAACAAGCCGGTGAACGGTGCTGCTGGTTTATCGCCGATGATCGCCTGCAGCGACAAGGGTCCGTCGAGCAGTTCGGTGGGACCTGAGGTGGCCGTATTTTCAGCTTTGTATTTTAGCAGCTGTAGAGCGGTAAGGCTGCCGCTTTCCTGCGAGAATTGATAGCTCACTAGGTCGCTTTCGAGCTTCAAGTCGGCGGGGCTCAGCCTGACTGGCTCGGCCGCACCTGGAGTCGCGCTTGCCGATGCTGGCGCAGGCGCTGGGCTCGCGGTATTCGCGCTAGAGGCATTGGGATGCTCGCCCCCTTGCTGTTGCTCCCCTACTGGCGTCACTGCGGTTGGTTGTTTTGGGTACTTCTTCGCCAACCACTGGGAGTAGCCAAGGTAAAAAATAACGCAGAATACGATCGCCAGGATGGAGCGGTTGTCCATTTTATTCACGGTAGGTCTATTCCCCCGGGGTGGAAAGGCTGGCAGCACAGGAGGCGCCGACCGGTCTTTGTGAGTGCGAGTGACAAGGGATACTTAGCTAGGCTTTCCAGCGCGTACTGCGAACAACTTGGATAAAAGCGGCACCTGGGCCCGAGCAGTGGCGACACCGTGTAGCGATAAACGATCAGCAAAGCAGAGAGGCCGCGCGCCACCAGGCCACGATCCTGGACTAGCTCGGAACTGTCCACCGCGGCCTTCACCGCGCGTCTAGCTGACGCTTCAGGCGCCTCAGGCCGAGTTGTAAGGCCTCAGCCATGCATGCACTAGAGGCCTCAGCCGCAGCGGCTCGAGCCACGACGACGACGTCGCCGTCTTTGAGCGCGTCAAGCGTGAGCAGCTCCGGGCGCAGATGCCGATAGGCCTCCCGCAGCTGCCGTTTGACCCGGTTACGCACGACGGCATTGCCGACCTTGCGCGACGCAACCACACCAAGGCGGCTGCCACCTTGGACTTCAGGCTGCGCATCAAGGCGCGGCTTGAGAAAGACGACCATCAGCGGACCGACAGCCTTTAAGCCTTGATCGAGCGTGCAGCGGATATCCCGATTGCTGCGCAATCGGACGGATTTAGGAAAGGCGTGCACGGAAGCTCGGTTTTTATTTGGTATAAGCGGCGCAAGCAATCCGCTTACGGCCTTTGGCCCGGCGGAGTTTCAGCACGTTACGACCGCCTGGAGTCGCCATGCGAGCGCGGAAGCCATGGGTGCGGAGGCGTTTTTTGTTGCTTGGCTGAAATGTACGTTTCATCGAAAAATCCCTTTGTACCGGTAGACGAGAGCCGGAGCACCATAACAAAGGGGGTTGGGGAATGCAACGCCAGCTTGGGCAAAGGCCGCTAATTTTCCAGGAGATTATTAATGATGTTTTTAAAATAATTTACAATTTTAATAAAATATCATATAAATGCCTGTCGTCAACTTCCCGCCCGGTGGTCGCATGCTTGCTAAAAACCCTGCCCGACGGATCTTGACCTTGGTGGCTGGCCTACTTCTAGGCGCCACTTCAGCCACCGCTAAGGCGAGTCTGCGCCTGCTACCCGTGACCTTGCATGGCTACGCCCAGGATGAGATTCAGGTGCGCGTCGCATTGCCCTGCGGCGCTCGCTACTTCGGTCTGGTGGTTGCCGCGCAGAAAGACGTGATCAAAGTGGCTGCAGCAGTGCTGCAGGACCCGGTCTCCTGCACGACCATGGCCGAGACGGTGGCCGTGCGCGTCGATTATCTAGCGACCACGGCGTACCGTACGGTGGCCCCGCTGGTGGTTCACGAGGGACAGCGGTTGCGCTTAGCGCCCTTTGAGCAGCTGCAGCGCTCCGCCGAGGGTGGAGTGGCCGCGGTCTACGCTCCTCGCTGTGGCCAAAAGCTCGGCGTGCTGGTGCACCGGGTCGGCGCGACCAGGATTGAGCTAGGCATGGCGGAGGGAGTGATCGAGCACCAAGCGGGTGTTGCGACGTGCTCGTCGACACCGAAGCTCTACGCTCTGCCGGCGCTGGCAGTGACCGAGCGCACCGAGATCGCGCCGCTGCGCGACATCGAGCCGGCGTCCAAGCGCAGCTTCTCGCTGCGGCTTGCGACCATCGACCCGATGCAAACCACGCAAATTGCCCCAGCAGGACTATCCGTTGCCTACCAGCGCCGCTGCAATGAAGCGCCCATCGGCATCGTGCTTGGTCCCTTAAGAAGCGACGTCGGTCACCGGGGCCTGGTGCAGCTAGGCGTATTGGTTGCAAGTTACCCGAGTTTGCGCTGCGCTGATACCAGCTCAGACTCAACCTGGCAGACCATCCAGGAGCCAGCACTGCAGCTGCCTCTTGGCACAAAGATCACGGCACTTGGGGGCATGGACGTAGCGACAGGGGTCGAGCAACGCCTAAATTTGCGCGTTCCGAGTCGATTGCTACTTCAAGGCCGAGGCCGTGCTTTGCAGCTGCTCCAGGTGAATTACTTCATCGATTGCGCATCGACCTACGCGGTGTATGGTCGCGACCGTCATGGGGTCCTTTCCGTCGGTGTGCTGGCGGCGACCGTGGAATCTGCCGCAGTGCAGTCTGAGGGCGGTTCTCGATGCAAAAAGCCGCTGAGCGAGGTATCGTTGCAGCAACCTTTTGTCGTCCCAAGCGTGCAAGCCGGTGAGCTCTATCCGATGCGGATGAAGGGCATGTAGCACCAGCCGGGTCACCCTCGCATGCAGGAAGAGGTGCTCGTGATGCTCAGCCGACTAGAGATTGATGCGGGGGCGCTGCGCCACAATTACCGCTTGTTCTGTGGCATCGCCGGGGCGCAGCGAGTCTGCGCCGTGCTCAAAGCCAACGCCTACGGTCATGGTTTGGCCGCGAGCTACCAGGCCTTGGCCTCAGAGCAGCTGCACTGGCTTGGCGTCAACTACGTCGATGAAGCAAGGCAGTTGCGCGATCTTGGCTACGGCGGGCGCTTGCTCGTCGTTGGGCCGGCGGTCGAGCGCGAGTTGGCTCTGGCGGCTCAGCTTAAAGCAGAGCTGGTGATCGGTAACTTCGTGGTGCTGCAAGCTTGGCTGGCGCTCGGTCAGCGTGGACCAGTCCATATTAAGTTCGACACCGGCATGTCACGGCAGGGGTTCTTGCCCCGCGAAGCACCTGCGGTCGTCGCGCTGCTACGCCAGCATCAAGCCACCGTCACCGGTGTCTGCACGCACTTTGCCAACGTCGAAGACGTCACCGACCAGACCTACAGCCTGCATCAGCTCAGCCTATTTGGGCAGGCAGCGCAGGCTTTTACCGATGCCGGGATGGCCCCCATGCTTCATGCTGCGTCGAGTGCGTCGGCGTTGATCATGGACGCAAGCCGCTTTGATATGGTGCGCATCGGCATGTCGCTGTACGGCGTTTGGCCCTCGCCGCTGACGCGCGTATCTTATCTGCAGCTTCATGCCGGCGTGCTTGACCTGCAGCCAGTGCTGAGCTGGCGTACGGAGGTCACGACGGTCAAACCAGTGATCAGCGGCGAATACATTGGCTACGGGTGTACCTACCGCGCCATCCGCGATATGCGCATCGCTGTTCTGCCGGTCGGGTA
>JAPLFX010000074.1 GCA_026390445.1 Pseudomonadota bacterium | reverse complement strand
AGTCCAAGGCGCCGCATTTTGCTAGCCACGGTCTTGCGATTGATACCGATTAAGAAAGCCGTGGAACGCTCAGAAACACCTGAACACAGCGTCCGAAAGAGGGTCTGATTGACGTACGGCTTTTTCTCTCGGTATGTCACGGCGCCGGTCTGTGCCGAGAATTTTTTCAGGCAAGCCTTACAAAAGTACCTTTGTACCCTTTTGTGGTTGGTTGGTCCTGACACGGGATAAAATCCACGCTTGATGACTGCTTCGCTCGTGCAATGAGGGCAGGCCCGCATCGGTCTCTCCTAAAAAGGAGGAGACTGAGGCAAACGAGCCTTAAAGGCCAACGACCTGGTCAGACATCAAGTCCAATTGCCTGGGCCAGTTTTAGCTGCAACAAGCTGATAAGACAGTTTATAAAATTAAAAAAAGCGAAATGATTCATGATCTGCGACAACCGTCCGAAGCCATGACAGGGAGGACGGATCATGGCTCGCGTATCACGGTGCTTTGTCTGGAGTCGGTGGTTGGCATTGATATCGGCCGTCTTGTGGACCAGCAGCACGGCCGCGGATCCTCGTCCAAGCGACCACAAGCCGGCTTCGCCAGCCGACAAGGTCAGCTCGCAAGGCGGCTGGGAGCAGATCTCGGATGAAGACGGTATCATTGTCTATCAGCGCCGCGAATTGGGTAGCAGGGTCTTGAGCCTGCGCGGTGAGGGGGTCATTGCGGCGGTGCCACAGGCCGTTTTTTCGTTCATGTCGAACAACGACGAGGCCCAAGAATGGGTGCCGCTCGTCGTAGCGCGTTCGACCGTGAAGGAGCTGACGCCAACGCAGCGCATTGAATACACCCACGTCAGTCCGCCATGGCCGGTTGCCGATCGCTACTTTATCAATGTGCTCTCGGTGGAGAGGCGCGGTGACGGCAGTATTTACGTCGTGGTGCAGTCAGCTAAACCGGCACAGATTGAGCCGAGCTGGCTCCATGACAACATGGTGCTTGGTGAGTTACTTTACAGCGACTTTACGCTGACGCCGACGGATGGGGGGCGGCACACGCATCTGAGCTTTACCGTGCAGACCGATCCCAAGGGCGTCGTTCCGAAATTCCTAGTCAATCTCTTCCAACGTAGTTGGCCTCGTGACTTCATGCTTGGTCTGAGACGGCAGATGCAGCGCAAGGGCCTTCTAGACGCCGAAGTGCTGGCTCACTAAGAGCTTGCGGCAGCACAGCATGGTCATGCGATGTCGTGCCGCAAACATGGTTCGGGTCCATCAGCCTAGCCGGTGATCGCGTTATGCGGGCGGCCGTTTGTCAGGCTATACCGGCGGTGTCTCGATGGTTGCTCTGCAACCCAGCAGCCTTGGTCAGGGCGCAGCGCTGGTGGAAGCGGCTGCCGCGTCAATATGGTCCTCGATCACGGCGGTATGGACTAAGCCGCTAAACACGAAGCCGACCACTATGACTACGGTGAGCGTGCCCAGAAAAAGCTCGTAAACGCTTGAGAGAAAACGATCTTGTTCATGGCGTGGGTGTTCAAGGCGGTTCATCAGCAAGTTAAAAAGTGGGAGGCGCATGGGAGGGTCCTTTGCAATGGGGGCGACTGAGGTGAGAGAAAGATCACGGCAGGGCGTTGGGAGTTTCCATGTCACCGATGCGGTCGGTGATAATGAAATTTAATAATATCCATAAAAAATGTCAAAGATAAATATTAGAATATCGATTACTTAGTAATGTCTGTCGATGCATCGAATGGGTTTCCGCCGTCCTGTTCGAGAGTTTGAGACATGGTCCTATGCCTCGGCTGTCAGGTGTATACGACTTAGCCAATCGGCTGCGCGCTAACATCAAGTTCTTACAGGAATATGCTCTGGCTCGGTTCTTGCTTCGACTTCCTCTGTCGCATCCACCGTAGGAATTTCAGAAGGAATTGCAGATGAAAAACGCGCTTCGCACCCCTTGTTACGTTGTTGCTAGCATCGTCCTTGGCCTACTCACCTCTTGCGCTCGGCACGCGTCGAACCAGAATGCCAATATCTTGTCGACGGTGTCGCCCGGCTTGACCTTGGATTGTGTACCTTATGGCAAGACAGGAATTCTCGCGCACCTGCGTGGAGAGTTGGCGGTGAAGAGTCGAGATGCAACTGGCTATCAAGTCGACGGACCGGTCAGCCTTACGGTTCACCGTGAAGATCGCGTGGAGCATTCGTTCAAGGGGACGTTGACGGGCCATTTTATTCCAGGCAATCCAAAGTCAACGTTTCAGACCAACTACATGCAGGTATACCTCAGTGGTACCGGGACGATTG
>JAPLFX010000180.1 GCA_026390445.1 Pseudomonadota bacterium | reverse complement strand
TGCCGGATCAAGCTGGTGCCGGAGGCCCAACTGGATGGTGAGACCATTCTAGCGACCAGCCGCTACGGTGCACGTACCAAGCCAGCGGCGCAGGCGCCCCTGCCTCTCGAGATGTAAATCGAAGGGGCGCGCGAGCGGCTTATTGTAGATGCGAAGATTTATGTAGGCACCGACAAAAGAGCGCATCGGTCCGTAGCCGACATCGCAACGGCTGCTGTCTTAGTCCGTTGCTTCCCGCGACAAAAATGCATAGTGAGTGAATCTAAATCGCCTTAAAAAGGAGTGGCGGTGGACATTCCATCTCAGAGATTCGGCGAAACCCGAAGTGGCAAGCCGATCTGTACCTATACCACTGCTGCCTCCGAAGATTCCCGGACGGTAGCGCAGCTGACGGCGAATTTCAGTTCGTCAGATTGTTTTGATGCCATGGCGCTCTTTCAGTACCTGGAAATCCGGGCACTCCGCCGCACCGGCGCCGCTAGCAGAGATCTTGAACGCTACGAGTGGTACTACGGATTCCATCTTGGTCGTCTATCCAGTGACCAGATCGACGAGCAAATGCGCACCCTGTCCCTAGTCACCAGCATCCGTGTTGTTAAGCATGGTAAGAGCCGAGCAGATGACCTCTTCGTCGACTAGCGCACGCTCCGGACTGACCAGTGGGTTCAACACTAGGTTCGGGTTTTTGTCGCCGTTGGCGAGCTTATAGCATCGGCAATCAGGCACGTATTTATTGACCCAACGTCCGGGGTCAACGGAAGTAACTACATGGTATTCCGGATTCTCTCGGCAGAATGTCAGAAGTTGCGCAGCCAGATGCTGGGGGAAAATGCTTACATAGATACCCATGTCGAAGCCCAGCCAAGCCAGCTCGCGGAAGTCGCTGATCATACCGACACGGCGAAAGTACTGATGTATGTCAACCATCAGCTCGACGCGATCTTCAGACCCCGAAGCGGTCATGACAGCCCCCCAAAACCGGTGCCCATTAGGCTATCGGTATGAAGGGCCGCTGGGTTGAGGGTCTTCGAACCAGGGAGGTAAAGCTAGCCGACAAGTAGGGTCAATATATGTTGGGTGTTTCCAAACAAAAAGTATGTATAATATCTAGATGATTAACTAAAAGTTGACTCGACGACTGTATCCGCTGGGCTGGGACAGCCCGACGCCACATGGTCGCTAGGCCCTTGGATGTGAACTTCCGATCGCCTCTTAGTATCCTTTGTCAAAATCGAAAGGACCTTACTATGACAGCTGACACCGCTTCAAAGGCTCTTGAGGATGTCACCAATCAAAAGGATCGCGACATTGAAACCATCACAATCCTTGACACGATGGCGGAGGGTTTGGTGCTGCAGGATGCAAATGGCGCCATTGAAAGCTTCAATCCTGCAGCTTTAGCCATACTCGGCTTGACTGAAGATCAGCTGCGAGGTCGGGCATCAACGGACCCTTCGTGGAAAGCGATGAAGCACGACAGGTCGCCTTTCCCTGGAGAAGAGCATCCCGCCATGCTTGCCCTCAAGACGGGATCTCCCGTTAAGGACGTGGTCATGGGTCTAGCTCTACCTGATAACACCGAGCGGTGGATCAAAATCAATGCGGTGCCCTTCGAAGGTCCGTCGGGTCGCCGCGTGGCGTGTACATTTACGGATGTGACAGAACTGCTCAATACCCAGAGCGACATCCGCTTTATTCTAGATGCATTAAAAATTGGCGTATGGAAATTTAATCCGGTTGATCAGT
Source organism: Pseudomonadota bacterium (assembly GCA_026390445.1). Classification (GTDB taxonomy): domain Bacteria; phylum Bdellovibrionota_B; class Oligoflexia; order Oligoflexales; family CAIYRB01; genus CAIYRB01. The sequence continues at coordinate 8,910 of JAPLFX010000180.1, read as the reverse complement.
CCTTATTCTGGGACCAGAGCATGTACAAGCTCTATGACGTTAAGGAATCCGATTTCTCTGGGCACTACCAGGCGTGGGAGAGCACCCTAAGCCCTGAATCAAAACAAGCAGCGATTCTTGAACTTGCGCAGGCTATCAGCGGAAAAAAGGAATTTGATACCGTCTTTGAAATCCAAACGAAATATGATGGCAAGAGGTTCATTGCTGGTAAGGGCAAGGTCATTCGGAACCAGTCCGGTCAGCCAATTATGATGCATGGAATCAACTTTGACGTGACCACCCAAAGAGCGACGGAGCTTGAAAGAGAACGGGTCTCATCATTTATGGAAGTGGTTCTCAATAATGTTCCATCATTGATTTTTGTAAAAGACTACAAAAATAACATGAAATTGTCACTTTTTAGTAAAGCTGGTGAATCGATCCTCGGGCTTAAACAAGAACATTTTATTGGAAAAAATGACTACGATCTGCTTCCTAAAGACAAAGCTGATGAGTTTATGTCTAGTGACATCAGAGCGTTCAAAACCAAGTCTACGGTCAAAATCAATGAGGAAGAGCTTGACACCCCCAATGGGAAGCGACTGTTGCAGACTTACAAGGTCCCCACCTTTGACCAAAATGGTGAGCCACACCTGCTCATCGGCATTTCAAACGACATAACCGAAGACGTAAAAATAAGGCGTGCTTTAGAGTTCGAGAGATCAAAGAGCCTTAGAAGCTCCAAGCTCGCCTCCCTAGGTGAGATGGCGGCCGGCATTGCTCATGAGATTAACAACCCTCTCGCAGTCATTTCGGGATCGACCAGCCTATTAGCAAAGCTTTCTGACCAGCCCGAAAAACTTGCCGCCAAGGTTGAAGTGATAAAAAAGTCGTGCGATCGTATTGCTCGCATTGTCAATGGCCTTAAAAAATTTTCAAGATCTGGTGATAAGCCTGAATTTAAGGTCATTGAACTCTCGAAATTAGTTCAAGACGCGTCCATTTTAATTGAAGCAAAATCAAAGCAACATTCGACCCCTGTGGAAATAGATTGCAAAGGCAACGCACAGATTCTTTGCGATGAAGTCGAAATAGAGCAAGTGCTCGTCAATCTCGTCAACAATGCCATTGATGCAGTGAAAGATCAGACTAAGAAGTGGGTAAAAGTGTCGCTGTTTGATGATGCCGAATCTGTCGTGCTAAGGGTGACAGACTCAGGATCCGGAATTCCGGACAGTGTCCGCGACAGGCTATTTGAACCATTTTTTACGACCAAAATTGTAGGCGAAGGCACCGGTTTGGGACTCTCCATCACCAAGGGTATTTTGGATGATCACAAGGCGACGATTGCCGTGCTGACCGACAGCCCAAATACCTGTTTTGAAATTAAATTTGCTCGCGCCGTTGCTGTGCAACAGGAAGAAGTCGGGCAGCTTCGTGTTGCGGCGGTTGGATCATGAGGTTATTGAGGCGATTTGGTTCTCATTTGCCAGAAGCCCTTGCCAGACCTGGTCAAATGGCGCCGTAAAACGCAGGTCCTTGCCAGAATCGGGAGCCTGGAATTCTAAGTCTCTAGCGTGCAGCAGCAACCTATGCACCTGCAGATGGCTACGGTAAGCCCGATTGTGGGCACCGTCACCATAACGTGTGTCGCCGATGAGGGGATGGGACAGGCTCGCTAGGTGGCGGCGCAGCTGATGGGTGCGACCGGTCAAGGGTTGAAGTTCGACCAGGCAGTAGCGCGAAGTGGGGTAGGGGCGAACTGCGATGGGCAGTTCCCACCGCGCCAAGGTGCTAAACACAGTGATGGCTTCTTGTGGCGCTTGAATCACGGTGTCGCTGCTGTCAAGGCGGCCCAGCGGGTGATCGATCTTGCCGTTGTCGGGCAGCCAGCCGCGGCAGACGCCGACGTAGGTTTTTGTCACCGTGCGGTCGGCAAACTGTCCGGCAAGCAGGCTGGCCACTTCCGGTGTGAGCGCCATGAGCAAAACACCCGAGACCGGCGCGTCGAGGCGATGCACCGGATAGACCCAGCGCCCAAGTTGCCGTCGCAGCCAGGTCATCAGCGAGGATCCGGGAGCGCAACCAGGTCCTGGGTGAGTCGGCATGCCGGCGGGCTTGTTAACGACCACGAAGTGCTCTGTTCGATGCAGGATAACCGGTCGACCAGAGGCTGTCTCGAGACAAAACGGCACGGGTCCCCCCGGGGAACATCTAAGGCTTGAGCAGGATGATATATGGACCGCTAGCGGTAACACTCCTCCACTTCGACAACGTACCAATCTGTACCGGTGAGCTACGATTGGCGGTGTCTCCGAGGCCCAGATTGCCGTAGGAGTTCTTTCCCCAGCTCCATATGGTGCCATCGTTGCGTCTGGCTGTCATAAACCAGTAGCCACAGCTCACCGTAGTCCACGTGCTTAGCGAGCCAATTTGGACCGGAGAGCTCCTGTTGTTAGAGGTCGAATTTTGGCCAAGCTCGCCATAGAAGTCATCACCCCAGCCCCACAAGGTGCCATCGGATCTGATGGCGGCAGAGAAGAGCTGACTGTTGCTAATGACCGTCCAGGTTGAGAGCGAGCCGACCTGCACGGGGCTGCTGCGGTGGTTCCTGTCGCGAAGGCCCAGTTGGCCTAAGTCATTGCGGCCCCAGGCCCACAGCGTGCCATCCAACCGGGTGGCCATGGTGTGCTCTTGGACTGCGGCGACGAGGTTCCAGGTGCTTAGGGTGCCGATCTGAACGGGGCTGCTTCTGTTGACGATGGTGCGGTCGCCCAGGCTGCCGTAGCCATTGCTGCCCCAGCCCCACAGGGTCCCGTCTTTGCGTTTAGCGATTGTCGAGTTGCCACCGGAGGCACTTACCGATGTCCAGACACTGAGAGTCCCGACTTGGATCGGGGAGCTAAGCCAATTGGTGTCATTGTTGCCGAGCTGACCGCCGCCATTATAACCCCAGCACCAGATCGTGCCGTCGGTGTGGACGCCAGCCGCGCTATACTTGCTGGCGGAAATTTGCGCCCAATTATTGAGACCGCCCAGCTGCACCGGACTACTGCGTAGGACCGTATCATTGAGGCCGAGCCCACCATAGTTGTTGTAACCCCAAGTCCATAGGCTGCCATTCTTTATCGCGTAGCCGGCCTGAAATCCTGCCGCGACACTGGTCCAGGTGCTCAGGCTACCGAGCTGGACCGGACTGCTTTTCAAGCTGATGTTGCCAATGCCGAGGTTCCCATTGGCGTTATCGCCGCAGACCCACATGCTGCTGCTAAGCGGCGCCTTGTTAACGAACATGTTATAGACGGCGTTTGCGGGCTGTTCATGCGCCATAGCCGCAGCGGCGACGGCAATCTTCGGAATCGCCGTTGCGATCTCGCGCCGTGACAGACCGTTGGCTGTTGCTGGTGGCGCCGAGGCTGGCTCAGATGGTGACTGCAGGTCGCTGCCGTTGTGGTTCTGAACCGCCGCAGCCTGACGGTCCTTTTTGGCTTGTTCGTCCATGTGGTGAACTTTCCCAAAGCATTGGTCGGTGACGAGAATCCATAGCGTATGTTTTTATTTAGGCAAGCATACCTTAAGCTCGACAATGGCCGCCACTCCTGCTTTGGACATCGGGCATAGCACGACCTTGCCCGACCAAGCTGCTGCAGCTGGCCGGGCAAGGTCGTGGTCTATGGGGCTTTCGGCCTAATGCGCCGGTGGCGTGTAGTTGCCGTCCGTGCTGTTGTAGATAGCCTCGACGATCGCCTGATACTTCGCCTCAATCACCTTGCGCTTCAGGCTGAGCTTAGGCGTTAATTCGCCGGTATGAACCGCCCACTCGTCGCTGACTAAACGGAATTTCTTGATTTGCTCCCAGCGACCGAAGCCTTGGTTGAGGCGCTCCACCTCGGCATCAAACAAGGCTTTAACCTTGTCGGATTCGAGCAGAGCTTGATGCGAGGTCACCGTGACACCGGACTCCTTGGCCCAGGTCTCCAAGTGGGCAAACTCTGGCACGATGATGGCGCAGGGAAACTTGCGGTTTTCGCCGATGACGATCAGCTGGCTGATATAAGGTGACTCGCGAAACTTATTCTCGATGGCTAGAGGCGCGACGTATTTGCCGCCGGAGGTCTTGAACATCTCCTTTTTCCGGTCGGTAATGCGCAGGAACTGGCCTTCAAAGATGCCGATGTCGCCGGTGTGGAAGAAGCCGTCATGGTCGATGGCTTCGAGCGTGGCCTGAGGATTTTTATAGTATCCAGCCATGACCGATGGGCCCTTCACCAAGATCTCGCCTTCGCCTTGGCGGTAGCCTTCTTCCTGTTGGATTTTCACCTGCAGGTTGGGGAGTACTTTGCCGACGGTACCGATGCGGTGGTCATCCGGCGAGTTGAAGGAGATGACCGGCGAGGTTTCCGTCAGGCCGTAGCCCTCGATGACGGTGAAGCCGGCCGCCCAGAACACCCGTCCCAGGCGCGGCTGCAGCGCCGAGCCTCCGACGATGATCATCTCGATGTTGCCGCCCATCGCCGCATGCCATTTGCTGAAGATCAGCCGACGGGCGATGGCGAGTTGCACGGCTTTGATGGGATTTTGCCAGCCGTTTGGTTCGTACTGTAGGCCGAGGACGAGGGCCCAATTGAACAAGGTCTTTTTCGCGCCGGTGAGGGCGCGGCCCTTGGCGACGATGGCGTCGTAGAGCTTCTCTAGGACTCGCGGCACGCAGACGAAGATGTTTGGTTGCACCTCGGTCAGGTTTTTGGCGATGGTGTCCATGCTCTCGGCAAAGTAGATCGCGGTGCCGTTCAATTCATAGAAGTAGATGACGACGCGCTCAAGCACGTGCGACAGCGGCAAGAAGCTGAGCGCCTTGGCGAACTTCGGGCTGTTGACGGTGCTATCGACGGCGATGATGTTGGCGAGGAAGTTTTGATGCGAGAGCATCACCCCCTTCGGCTTGCCGGTCGTTCCCGAGGTATAGATTACCGAGGCGAGGTCATCGGTGGTGACCTCGGCGCGTGCCTTGGCGTGGGCTTTCAGCAATTCGGCATTGGCCTTGGCGCCGATATCCGCCAGCTCGCGCCAGGGTTTGACCCCGGCAATCGGATCAAAGGAGTAAATTTCTTTGAGTTTTGGCAGGTTGGCCCGGATGCTTTGAATCTTTTCATAGATCGCCGCGGACGATACGAACAGGTAGCGAGCCTCGCTGTGGGCCAGGATGGTTTCACAGTCGGTGACGGTCGCGGTCGGGTAAATCGGTACTAAGGGGCAGCCTAGCTGGGACGCTGCGAGGTCGGTGTAGACCCATTCCGGCCGGTTGTTTGCGATCAGCGCGACGCGCTCCCCTTTGCCCAGGCCTAAACTGAGTAAACCCAGGCTCAATTCCTTGGCCCGCTGTGCCACCTGCGCGTAGGTAATGGTCTGCCACTGGCCGTCTAGCTTGACGCCGAGGCAGACAGCCGACGGTTGCTCTTGCGCTTGTCGGTCCATGATGTCAAAAAGCCGTGTCGGCTGCATGCAGCGCTCCCTTTCCTATGGCATGAAGCGGTCTTACTCTAAGCGGTGGTCGCTTCACCCCTATAGCAATTCCTTAACATAAGCGAAACCACGTATGAGCCCTGACTTACCGCCAACCCTGCGGATCCTTTATGAGGATCATCACTGCTTGGTTGTTGACAAGCCAGCTCGTTTGATCACCGCCAGCGACAAAACCGGCGACGCGACCCTGTTGGAGTTGGCAAGAGCCTACCATTTTGCCCGACAGGCGCCTGGGAAGAAAGGCTATTTAGTCCCCCTGCACTTTCTCGACCGGCCGGTGTCCGGGGTCGTGATGTTCGCCTTGAGCAGCAAAGCCGCTGCCAGGCTCTCCGAGCAGTTTCGTAAAGGTCAGATCAATAAAACCTACCGCGCGGTCGTCGAAGGCGCTCCAAGCTCGAGCGAGCTGCACACGGTCGATTCTTACCTGCTGAAGGACCGAGACCATAATCTGACCAAGGTGGTCCCTGCCGGTACTGCGGGTGCCAAGGCCAGCACCCTGACCTACCGGTCGCTGGGCCGCAAGGGCCCCCTATCGCTGATCGAGGTGCGGCCCAAAACCGGGCGCAGCCACCAGATCCGCGTGCAGCTGGCGCAGTCGGGCATGCCGATCTATGGCGACGTCAAGTATGGTGCTAGCAGTATGTGGGAGCACCAGATCGCCCTGCATGCCTTGACCGTGACCTTCACCCATCCGGTGGCCAAGACCCCGGTCACTGTGACGACCCCACCCCCTGCAATCTGGCAATCGATTTGGCCTGGAGTCTTAGATGTATAAAAAGCCGCCGCTGGAACTTCAGACCTCGACCCTTTGGGAGTATCCGTCGCAGCACTACGGCGAAGGCATGCAGGGGAGCAAGGGCTACAAGGGGGCCACGCCCTCCTATGTCATTTGGAATCTGCTTAAACGCTACACCAAAAAGGGTGCGGTCGTCGTCGATCCGATGTGCGGGAGCGGAACGACGCTGGATGTCTGTAAAGATCTAGAGCGCCGGGGTGTGGGCTTTGACCTCCAGCCGCAACGTCCGGAGATCACCAGGGCCGATGCACGGCATCTACCGCTTGCGGACGCGAGCGTCGACTTTTTGTTCGTCGACCCACCGTACTCGACACATCTGAAGTATTCCGGCGCCCCCGAATGCATCGGTGAGCTCGATGCCGATGGCGGCGGCTACTATGAGGCGATGGACGAGGTGATCGCCGAGATCGACCGCGTCCTCAAGCCGGGCAGCTACATGGGCCTTTATGTCTCTGACTCATGGCGTAAAGACCAACCGTTTTGCGCCATCGGTTTTGAGCTGTTTGCGCGCATGAGCAAGCGCTGGACTCCGATCGATATCGTCGCCGTGGTGCGTCACAATAAGACGATGAAGAAGGGTCATTGGCATCGCTCGGCCGAGGCCGGCAATTACTTTCTCCGCGGCTTTAATTATTTGTTTATCATGCAAAAGCCGAGCGGCAAGGCTGTGGCAAAGGCACCGCCTGCGGAGTCGGCGCTGCCTGGCCTTGAGTCGCCAGTACTGAAGTCGCGCCGCCGCCCGCCGCCGCTTAGTCCGCCGCCACCGAAGCTGCCGCGGGGCAAGCAGATGAAGAAGAAGAAACATCGCATTTAAAGCTAGGTGCGTCCGACGATGGCGCTGTTAGCCTGACGGGGATGGCGTCGACAATACGGCGTAGACGCCGATAACCCCTGGGTTTTTCGATGTTTGCAGGTGGGTATGGTTGGCCTTGCTCGTTACCTTGGATAGGTCTAAAGAGGTGGTGATGGTGCCTCCTTTGAGGCGCTCGTTAGCCAACTAAAGGAGTCTCCCCATGGAAGCAGCAAACCGTACTTTAATCGCACAAATCCTGACAACACCCTGGTGGCTGCAGCTTCTGCGCGGCCTGCTTGCACTGGGTTTTGGCTTCTACGCGGTCACCCAGCCGGTGGTCACGCTGGTCGTTCTAGTGCAGTTCTTAGGCGCCTTTTTGTGCATCGAAGGCATCGTCTTGGTGGCGTTGGCCATCGGCAACAAAACGGCCCATACCAAACGCGGCTATGTCGCGCTTCGCGGCGTGTTCTACCTGCTTGCTGGCGTCGCCGTGCTCGCTTTGCCGCTCCTGTCGGCATTGCTCACAGCAGCGATTGTCGGCTCCTTTGTCGGGATCATGGCGATCTTCGGTGGCATCATGGAGATCTCCGCAGGACTACGCCCAGAGAAAGGCCAGCACAATGAATGGAGCCTGGTTTTGGCTGGAGGTTTGAGCCTGGTGTTTGGTTTGATCTTGTTGTCGACCCCAGCGGCATTTGGTGTCGGCCTGAGCATGGTGTTTGGTGTTTGGTCGTTGGTGTCGGGTGTGGTGATGATCGGCAACAGCTTCCGTATTCGTTCTGGCAAAAAGCAACTCGTCGCCTTTGGCACACAAACTGCGTAAGTGAGCGCGACCGGTTTTTGCGGTCGGTGCTGGGACAGGACGGCCTTGCACCGGCTATCGGGCCAGTAAGCTCGAGCTAGTAAGCTCGAGCTAGTAAGCTCGGGCGATAGCGGTCACTTTGTGTCGCGGTAAGGGCCTGGGACAGAACGGGATTTCAGGCGTTGGTAGGATTTAGTCAAGTTTATGACGCCGCCGGCCGATAGCTTTGACATAAGTGCGGGTGCCAGATTTACCCCAAGCCCGCTCGGAGAGTCAGCCTATGAAATCTTTGTACGGTGCAACATTTGCGATGACCGCGATGGCTATTGCCGCCTGCTCAGGTTCGTCTTTTGAAGGCGGTGCAAAGCCCATTGCCGGCGCGCCGCGCACCACGAGCAGCGCTGCACCGACCGCGGATTCCGGCTCGACCACAGAGCCCGGAAGCGACGGTCAAGCCACCGCTGGCGCGCCAACAACGCCGTCAAACGACCCGGCAAGCGGGTCGCCTAAAACTCCGAGCACGCCTCCACCGCCGCCGCCAAACATAAACTTTGGTCTTCTGGTGAACGACTTCAACTGCACCTTTTGTCACATGGAAGTGCACGGCACTGTGGTGTCAGTGGGCGATGCAGAAGCATTGCGTGAAGACTCCAATGGCAAAGTGTTCGGCAAGTGGCTGGTCGCTGGCGCCTACCATGCGGCTGATATTCTGACCGTACCGCCGCGGCTGGGTGGCATCGTCGTCGCCAGCGGGGTGACTCAGAACTACGACAACTCGGGCAAGGAAATGCCGATCTTGGCGGCGACGGGCAAGCCGGGCTTTCCTATCCTCAACTTCGCGGATCTGGCAGGGAAGATGCAAGGTAGCGTCAGCGCCAAGGCATCCCCATCGACGGTTGCGAGCATTAGCAAGGTTTATACCGGAAATGCGCTTTTGGTTGGTACCGCGGCCACGCCTATCGTGATCGACCGAGATGTTTTGATCAATGGGGATGTGGTGATCAAGGGTGTGTTCAC
>JAPLFX010000239.1 GCA_026390445.1 Pseudomonadota bacterium | reverse complement strand
TTGCATGAGCGATCACTTCTTTATGGTCGGTGGGCACTCGCTGCTGGCGATTCAAATGGTCGCCAAGCTAAACAAAGAGCTAGGCTGTCACATCCATATGCGCGATGTCTTTGTCTATCCAACCTATAGTCAGCTGCTGACTCAGGTGCGCTCCCAAGCAGGTAAACTGGTTGGACTACCAGCGATCACACCAAGGCCGGCCGGCCAAAAGGCCGAGCTATCGCTGCTGCAGCAGCGGATGTGGTACATCGAGCTGCTGGACCCGGACACCCGGGTGCATAACTTGCCTGGCGCGTGGAGCATCAGCGGCGACTTTAAGCCGGAGGTCTTCCAGCAAGCCTTTGCGCGACTGCTGCAACGCCACGAAGCCTTACGCAGTACGCTCGTCACCACACGCGGTGCCCCAGACGTCGTCTTTCATTCTGAAGCTTGGCTACCGACCCTGATCGACCTAAGCCGCGATGAAGGGGCGATGGATCTTTGTCGCCGCGACATGGACCTTCGCGCCGCCGAAAAGATCGCGCTCGATCAATTCCCGCTGCTTCGCTGCGCCATCTACCGACTGACGCCAAGGTCACACGTCCTTTTCTTAATGATCCACCATGCCATCTGGGATGGTTGGTGCTTTGACCTTTTTTTACAGGAAATGAGCCTGCACTACTTGTCTATTGAGGAGCAAAGCCCAAGAAGCTTACCACCCCTGCCGGTGCAATATTATGACTTCGCCTACTGGCATCGCAAGTCAGTCGATCAAGCACCGAGATCGGATGATTTAAAGTATTGGCTGGCCAACCTTAGCCCAGTTCCAGAGCCACTCGACATTCCAACCGATTATCCGCGTCCGCCGTTGCAAAGCCACAAAGGATTGACCCTAAGCTTTCGTCTGGATCAGGCTCAGCTGCGCGCGTGCGAGGAGCTTGCCAAGGCCGCAAAGGTGACGCTCTTTTCGCTGTTTTTGACCTGCTACAAACTACTTTTGCAACGCTACTCCAAGCAGCAAGATATCGTCGTCGGGGTTCCGCTACGCGGACGTCAAGACAGCGAACTCGAACATGTTCTTGGTCTGTTTATCAATGTTTTGCCCGTTAGAACTTACCTTAGGCCGCAAGAACCCTTTTTATCCCTAGTGCAGCTGGTGCACCAAAATTGCACCAACGCCTTCGCCCACGGCGAAGTACTGCTCGAAACCATGGTCGCAGCTCTCAATCTAAAGCGTGATGACTCGCGTACGCCGCTCTACAGCACGATGTTCTCCTACCAGGACGTCAGCGATCGCGTCCAGACCTTAGCGAGCTTTGCACTGAGTCAGTTGAGCGTCTCTAGTGACGTCGTCCACGTCGACCAGATGCTTTGGATGAAGCGAGGCACCCACGGCGTCGATGGCGGCATCGACTTTCGCAGTGACCTATGGGACGCTCAGTCGATGAACGACATGCGCGACTGCTTTTGCGAAATCATTCGTCAGATCCCCAGCATCAGCACACAACCCCTCAATGACCTGAACCTGTTACCGGCCAAACTGCGCCACGATCTGCTCACGACTAAGAGCTCGGCCCCGCGCCTGGCCGGTACACTCAGCCTTGGTCAGCTACTCGATTTCAGACGCTTTGATCCCAGCAAAGAGGCCCTCGTGGCTGGCAACGTGCGACTATCCTACGGCCAACTCCATGCAAGTACCGAGCAGTTGGCGCAGTATCTCATGAAACAAGGGGTCAAACGCGGCGACTACGTCGGCATCTGCCTGCATCGACATGCTGACCTAGTGGTAGCCATGCTAGCGGTCCTACGACTTGGCGCTGCCTACATACCGCTCGACCCGTACTACCCTGCCGAACGCCTCGCTTACGTCCTCAAACATTCACAAACCCGCATGGTGCTGACCGAGGCAGACTTGATGGATCTGGTGCCACCGTCACAGGCCCAATTGTTGGTCCTGGATCTTGCACCTGAGGCCGCCTGGCGTCAGGTGAATGGATCATTACCGTTGGCAACGCAGGATACCCAGGACCTGGGACCGGCTTACGTCATTTACACATCTGGCTCCACTGGCACGCCCAAGGGAGTCGTCATACCTCGCAGCGCACTCAGCAATTTTCTTCAGGCTGCCAGCGCAACACTAAGGTTGAACGCCGCGCACCGGGTCATTGGCCTGACGACGATCTCCTTTGACATCTCAGTCCAGGAACTATTTGGCCCTCTCAGCGTCGGCGCCTGCCTGGTACTGGTGGAACAAGAGACCGCCCAAGACGGCGCCCCACTTGCTAAGGTGTTGGCCGACGAGGAGATCTCGCTGATGCTCGCCACGCCTGCGACCTGGCGACTTCTGCTAGCGGCCGGCTGGACTGGACAAAAGGGTCTGATCGCCATCAGTACGGGCGAAGCTTTGCCAAGGGATTTGGCCAGTAAGCTCGCCGTACGCTGTGCGCATCTTTGGAATGCCTACGGGCCGACCGAGGCAACGGTTTGGGCAACGCTATGCCGCATCGACGACGCCTCGCGTCCGATCCTCATTGGACAGCCCTTGCCTGGTTACCGCGCCTATATCTTGGACGATCGACGGCAATTGCAAGTTCCTGGGGCGTGGGGGGGCTTATACCTCGGCGGACTGAGTCTAGCGGATGGCTACCTCCATCAAGATGGCATGACGGCTGAGCGCTTCCTGCCGAGCCCCTTTGTCAGCGGGGAGCGAATCTATGATACCGGGGACATCGCACGCCTGCGCTCGGACGGTCAGATAGAATACCTCGGGCGCAGAGATCATCAAGTCAAGGTCCGCGGCTTTCGCATCGAGCTTGGCGAAATAGAGGCGTGTTTAAGCACCCATCACGCCATCGATAAGGCGGTGGTCATCGTCAGGGAAGATAACCCCGACGACCGGCGCCTGGTCGCCTACGTCACCACTCATCCTAAGCAAAGTCTTCAGGTCATCGACATGCAGCGGTTTCTAGGCCTAAAAATCCCTAGTTATATGGTGCCAAACCAACTTGTCGTCCTGCCTAGCCTACCGCTGACCGACAATGGCAAAGTCGACCGCAAAGCCTTACCGGTGCCCATCGATCCTGTTTTGAGACAAGACGATCCACTGCAAAGCGATGCGGAAGAGATCATCGCCGGGATCTGGCGTCAAATCCTCCATGTCAGCACCATTGGTCGCAATCAAACCTTTTTTGAACTCGGTGGACACTCCCTACTTTCCGTTCAAGCGATCCACCTCATCAATCAACATAGCAAGAGACCACTCAACTTGCGCGATTTATTGACTGGGACCCTGGCTCAGGTGGCTGCACTCTGCGAGTTTGACGCCTCCTTAACTACTGAAGCACGAGACAGCGAAAGAAGAGACGCGGCCAACTAGGGCCACACTAAGGACCGATGATGGTAGCTTTTGATGCCACATATTTTGGAGATGAGTCCGGCGCCGGGCTGTTTGGTCTGCTCCAGCACACCACTCGGTCGCGAGCCAGCGATGAGTCGGTCTTAATTTGCTATCCCGCCCCTCAAGAAACGATGCGCACCTATTGGGCCTACAAGCACTTGGCCCACGAATTGGCGAGTCTAGGCATCCAAAGTCTACGCTTTGATTACTCGGGCACGGGCGATTCCTTAGGTGATTCGCAGGGACTGAGTTGTGAGCGTTGGCAAGCCGATATCTTATGCGCCATGCGTTACTTAAGGACCACCACTCGACCTGCAAAAGTCACCGTCATCGCCTCGCGACTTGGCGCCCTGCTTGCCGCCCATGCCCTAAAAGATACTGCGCTGCATCGACTCATTCTGTGGGATCCGATTGACCTCGGGCCGCGCTACCTAGGAGAGTTAGAGCGGACGCACCAGGCCATGCTCGCTGTGGAGTTTGGTCGCCATGTCCCAATCAGGAATATCGCCGTGACCGATCAGCTCGTCGGCTTTCCGGTGTCGACCAGTGCCCGCACACAACTCCAAAGTCTCGCTTGGACTTGGCCACAGCGTGCCAAGTCCATCCACATCATCTCTAGCAGCAGCGACGGTACCAAGGGCCTCGAGGCTACACTCGCGGCGGCCCAACCCATACCGACAGGAACCCAGCTCAGCTACTATTCGTGCCTCGACCCGATGCTTTGGAGTGACCCAAAAGCGCTGAGAATCCAGGCATTTCCCCAATATTTTCTGCGCTTGGTGCAGCAGATCATGGAGGGTTCAGGCACATGACACGGATACCAGTGACCTTTGGCAGCCATCAACACCTGTTCGGCATCTTACATCTGCCTAAACAGTCCCATGATGTTGCCATGCTCATGTGGAACACCGGAATTTCTAACCGAACAGGTCCTTTCCGTCTGGCTATCGCCCTGGCTGACCTTTGCCCAGAGTACCCATTCCTTCGCTTTGATCTGGCCGGCCTAGGCGACAGCGAGCATCGCCTCGTCGCGGCATCGACACTTGAATGCAACCGTTTAGATGTCACCGAAGCCATGGATTTTTTAGAGAGCCACTACGGTATCAAGCGCTTTATCCTCGTCGGCGTCTGCTCTGGGGCCGTCGATGCCCATGTCGTCGCCGTACAAGACGGGCGGGTGATAGGCCTCGTCATGGTCGATGGCATCGTCTATCGAACACCGCTGTTTTATCCCTACTTTTACCTGCGACGTCTGCTTGAACCTAGACGAGTCGCCGCGTCTATTTGGAAAAGATGCCGAGCTCTCATTGGCAAATCCCAGCGGGAAAGCTCTGATAATTTGGACAGTGTCTACCCTGATGTGCAGAAATTTGCCGGCCAAGTCCAGAGCCTCGTCGATCGCGGTGTCGAGATGTACGTCGCCTTCACAGGCGGTTTTGCCTTTATCTTTTCGTACTTGGACCAGTACCGCCACATGTTACCAGGGGTTCGCTTCGCCGGCCGGCTCAACATTCAACATTTTGCCAAGTTTGATCACCTGTTTTCGCTTACCGAACATCGCCAGCAGTTTTTTCACCATCTTCGGCAGTGGCTGGACTTACGATTTAAAGTGCCGCACTTAACTTCACCAGCAAGTCCGGAAGATCTACTGTCGCTTTTGCGCCCCTGCTGGCAGGCCTACAGTGGTCACACTGCGGTCGAAGGCGAGGGTGAGTCTCTTAGTTATGCGGCTTTGGACGAAGAGAGTCGGGCCTTAGCCCAGCATCTTAAAGGACTCGGCATCGGTAAGGGCGACCTGATCGGGGTCTGCATGGATCGCTCCCCGCGCATGGTGATTGCGGTCCTAGGGGTGTTACGAGCTGGGGCCGCCTACGCACCGCTTGATGCCGCCTATCCGCAGGATCGACTTGATTTTATGGTCGATGAAGCCAGGATTAGGACCCTGCTTTTGAGCCGTGATCTTGACGCACGCTTTGCGTCATTTAAGGGACAGCGAATTGTTCTCGACGCCCTTACAAGCAACGGAGCGAGTGCATGGGACGAAGTTGGTTTAGGCGCTCACGATCTAGCCTACGTCATCTTTACCTCAGGATCGAGCGGTCGGCCTAAGGGAGTTGCCATGGGCCACGGCGCACTGACGCAGCTCATTTTGTGGCAGCAAGACACCTATCCTTCACCCGGTCATCGCACGCTGCAATTCACGCCGCTAAGCTTTGATGTGTCGTTTCAGGAAATTTTTGCCACCTTGCTAGCTGGTGGTACCCTCGTCATGATTCGAGACGAGGATCGACTGAATCCCTACGAACTCCTGAATCGCCTAGAAGCGCAAAGCATCGAGCGCCTCTATGTGCCATATGTTGCCCTGCAGCTCTTAGCCGAGATGGCAAAAGGCCTAGAGATCTATCCGCAAAGTCTCCGCGAGGTCTTCACAGCTGGCGAACAGCTCAAGATCACCGACGATATCAGACAATTCTTTCAGCGGCTAAAGTCCTGTCGTCTGCACAACCACTACGGGCCATCTGAGACCCACGTGGTGACGGCGCTGACGCTTGCTGCAGATCCCAACAGCTGGCCGGTATTACCGACCATCGGCCAAGCGATCAAACAATCTCATGTCTACATACTCGGTCCAGAGCAGCAAATCATAGCACCTGGGGAGGTCGGGGAGCTCTACCTCGCAGGAGCTTGCCTCGCCGAGGGCTACATCCACAGACCAGACCTCACCGCAGAGCGGTTTATCAGCCTGAGTCGCCCCGATCTGGACCATCATCGCCTGTACCGAACGGGCGATCTCGGGCGCTTGCTACCAGACGGTAATATAGAGCTCTTAGGGCGCATGGACGCACAGGTCAAAATTCGCGGCTACCGCATCGAACTCGGTGAGATCGAAGCCCAGCTGGAGTCCCTTCCAGAAGTGGCCCAAGCCATCGTCCAGCCGGTCGACACTGCGGCCGGAGAGCGGACCCTTGTTGCCTATATCGTCGCCAAGAGTGCCGACTTTGATCCGTCCACATGCAAGGTGCCACTGGCAGCTATCCTGCCAGACTATATGCTGCCCCAGCATTGGCAGCTGGTCTCGCAACTTCCGCGTACCCCAAGTGGTAAGGTTGATCGCAAGGCACTACCACAGCCAACATGGCAGCAAAGGAGTTCAGCGACGGGCGCGAGTATCGCGAACAAACCAGACTCCATGTCAGTAGACCTCATTCTGAGTCTCTTTCACGAGGTCCTGAAGGACGATGGTCTCACTGCCAGCGACAATTTTTTTGAACACGGCGGCACCTCGATATTGGCGATGAAGGTCGTTGCGCTACTCAAGCAACGCCACGGGATTTCCCTACCGATCACTCAATTGTTTGAGCATTCTAGTGCCGCTGGGGCTAGCCGGGCGATCAGCTCGAACGGGGGCACCGCGTTGCCATCGCAAACCACGAAGGGTGGGCCCGCCAGAGCTACGACGACGCCAAGACCCGTGTCTAGTTCACGATCAGAATCAGGACCTCGGGATATCGCCATCATCGGTATGTCCAGCAAGGTCCCCGGCGCAAGCGATACGACGGAGCTTTGGCAGCAGCTACTGGCTGGATTTGACGGCACTTCAGAAGTCGCTCCGGGAGAGCTTCACCCCAGCGTGAGCCAGGAGTTGCGGCTAAATCCTAACTATGTGCGCCGCCGCGGAATGCTGGCCGACGCGGCCGACTTTGATCCAGCCTTCTTCAAGCTAACACCACGAGACGCAGAGCTATTAGATCCGCAGCAACGGTTATTTCTCGAACTAGCCTGGATTGCACTCGAGGATGCCGGGCTAACAGACTCCATCCAGGGCAGTGATACTGGCGTCTATGGCGGCACCGCTCACAATAGCTACTACGTCGAAAGCGTCCTGAAAAACTCCCAGGTCATGCAACGAGTCGGCAGCTTTCAGGCCATGTTGATGAACGACAAGGATTATGTCGCGACGCGCTTAGCCTTCGCCCTCAATCTGAAAGGACCCGCGGTCAGCGTACACACCGCTTGCTCGACCTCGCTGGTCGCCGTCATCCAGGGCGTCCAGTCGCTTCGCGCTGGTACCTGCAGCATCGCCATCTGCGGCGGCGTCAGCGTGCAGGCACCACAGCGGACTGGCTACCTCTACCAAGAAGGGGGGATCTACGCCTCTGACGGTATATGTCGACCGTTCTCAGCCGACGCGTCCGGCACGTTCTTTAGCGACGGCGGCGGCGTTGTCATCCTGAAGCCATTTGAGGCTGCACTTGCCGACGGTGATCGTATCTACGGCGTCATCAAAGGCGTCGGCATCAACAATGATGGACATGACAAATCGGGCTTCTCGGCACCAAGTGTCAGCGGCCAAGCCTCATGCCTCAGCCAAGCACTCGGCGACGCGGGCGTGGATCCAGACAGCATTTCCTACGTGGAATGCCACGGCACAGCGACACCGATCGGCGATCCGATCGAGGTCGAGGCCTTAGCTCGTGCCTACCACATCGCCCAGCGCCGCGGAGCCCCCTGTCTCATCGGCTCGATCAAGAGCAACATCGGTCACTTGACGGCAGCCTCAGGCGTCGTCGGCCTGATCAAGTCGCTGCTTGCCCTCAAGCATCGGACGATTCCTGCATCCATTCACTTTAGCCAGCCTAATCCGCTGATCGACTTTCACCAGGGCGCACTGCAGGTAGCGACTGAGACCAGGGTCTGGGAAGGGAGCGATGTCCTTCGCGCCGGTGTCAGTTCTTTCGGCTTTGGTGGCACCAATGCCCACTTGATCATTGAGTCAGCTCCGCCAGTCAGATCTCCAGCCCCTACTCCCCTGCTGGCAGCACCTCTATATCTGTCGGCGACCTCGCCAAGCGGCCTCGGTCAACTAGTCAAGGCATGGCACAGACGGCTTAGCGAAGACCCTGCCATCGACCTTCAAGCTGCGGCGATGTCAACCCAGGTCGGGCGCCAACATTTCGCGACACGAACGACCGTGAGTACTGCGAGCCGCCAGGTGCTTCTTGAGCAGTTGCGCGAGTGGAGACCCGATCAAGCAAGCCAGATCAGCGGTGTACGACCTAAACTGGCTTTGGTGTTTCCAGGCCAAGGCAGTCAATATCTAGGAATGGGACTGGACCTGTGGCAGCACCTACCTCCCTTTCACGCCGAGCTCGAGGCCTTACTCAAGATGGCCGCAGACCTCGGCGCCCCGGCGCTGCGCCCGCTGATGCTTAGCCGCGATGGTGAGCCTGCAGCCATCAATCAAACCAGCGTCACCCAACCAGCCCTCTACATCCTAGAACTCGCGCTAGCTAAGACTCTACAGTCCTTTGGTCTGACCGGGCAGGTACTCATCGGTCACAGCGTCGGCGAAA
Organism: Pseudomonadota bacterium; assembly: GCA_026390445.1. Taxonomy (GTDB): domain Bacteria; phylum Bdellovibrionota_B; class Oligoflexia; order Oligoflexales; family CAIYRB01; genus CAIYRB01. The sequence continues at coordinate 3,503 of JAPLFX010000239.1, read as the reverse complement.
TCGTCGCGGCAACTCTAAGCGGCATCTTTACCGAAGAAGCAGCACTTGGCCTGGTCATCGCCCGCGGCCAGCTGATGCAGGCCTTACCTCCCGGCGACATGCTCAGCGTCAGAGGCCGTCTCGAACAAATCCAAGAGATCCTCCCGCCGACTCTTGATATCGCTGCCATCAATAGTCCCGACCTGTGCACCATTGCAGGACCTCGCGCCGACATCCAAGCCTGGCTGCAAGTCCTGGACGCCAAGCACCTCGCGTACAAAAGCCTACACACCTCACATGCCTTCCACTCGCGGATGATGGAGCCTGTGCTAGGTCCACTGCGTGCGCGCCTACAAGGCTACCGTTTGCAGGCGCCAACCATCCCGGTGATCTCTACGGTCACGGGGCAACTCCTCTCGGACCATGAGGCAAAAGACCCAGACTATTGGGCCTCCCATGTACGCAGGACGGTGCATTTTGCTGCAGCCATACGCACCCTTTGGCAAGAGCCTAGCCTGGTCCTCATTGAGTCTGGACCACGACAGGTCTGTACGACCCTTGCGCTCAAGCAAATCATGGATCGCAGCCGACAAGTCGCCACTGCCATGCTTGGCGACGGAAGCGGACAGGGCGAAGAGTTGGTCGCCCTGCAACTCGGCCTGAGCAAGCTCTGGCAGCGCGGGATTCAGTGGAATGCTGCCGACTTTTGGCGCGCGCTACCGCGCCAACGCATCACGACTCCAGTCTTTCCGTTCGAAAAAAGGACGCTTTGGATTGAACCCGACGGGGTCAAGGCCCTGACGTCGCACCACCCGCAGACGTCTGTTTCCAACCAAGTTGAAGCCAATGCTATGGAGATGGAGATAAACATGGACATTATTGCAGCCCTTCGCCCTGATGTGTATGCCCTGATTGAAGACGCCTCAGGCATCGATCTGAATATAGACCAGGAGAACCTGTCCTTTCTTGAGCTAGGCTTTGACTCGCTGTTTCTGACTCAGCTAGCGATCAACCTGCAAAACACCTTTCGTGTATCGCTGAGCTTTCGTCAATTGATGGAAGATGTCAACACGCTGAGCGCACTGCTGCAGCATCTAGGCAGCCAATTACCGACGGCCAAGCGGCAGGAGTATCTGCGCCAGGCGCCGACCAAAAGCGAGCTCATCCCACCCCAATCTCCTCCTCCCCTTTCACGTCCTACCGATAACGCACCCCAATATGGCTCCAACCCACCGATCGACGCAGCCGGACTTAGCGAACGCGAACGTATCGTGTCACGACAGCTTCAAATTATGGAGCAGCAAATGCTGTTTCTTCAGGCTGGTCCCCTACCTAATCCCCAAGCCAAACCACAGCCCATTGCAGCTTCGCCCCTACCCAAGACGTCGCTAAACAAGGATCCAGGCGACGATGTGGAGGAACGAGACCTTAAGCAAAAGGCCTTTGGTGCCATCGCACGGATTCAGCGCGTTGCCGACGGGTTGACAGACTTGCAACGCCAAACCCTCGCGGATTTTACCGCCCGCTACACCCAGCAAACTAAAAAGTCCAAGGATTCCACCCAAGCCCACCGCCGTCACATGGCCGACCCCAGGGTCGTCACCGGATTTAAACCGACGTTTAAGGAGCTCGTCTATCCGATCATTGTCGAGCGCTCACAGGGTTGCCACCTTTGGGATATCGACGGCAATCCGTACATCGATCTACTTTGTGGCTTTGGCAGCAACTTTTTCGGCAATCAGGCCGACTTTATCGTCGAAGCTCTGCAGGCGCAATTGCAGCGAGGCATAGAGATCGGACCACAGCACACCCTCGTCGGCGACGCGTCGCGACTGGCATGCGAACTAACGTCCTTTGACCGAGTCGCCTGGTGCAACACCGGATCCGAAGCCGTGCTTGGTGCCCTGCGTATCGCACGCACAGTGACCGGGCGCAGTCAGGTCGTAAGCTTTAACGGATCCTATCATGGCATCAATGACGAGGTCATTGTACGTGGCACGAAAAAGCTAAAGCCAATCGCATCGGCGCCTGGCATCATGCCATCGGCCGTGCAAAACATGCTGGTCCTGGACTATGGTACCGAGGAAAGTCTCGCGATCATCCGCGACAGGGCCCATCAGCTGGCGGCGATACTGGTCGAACCGGTGCAGAGTCGGCGCCCGGAGTTTCGCCCCATAGCATTCTTAAAGGCACTGCGCCAGATCGCCACTGAATCGGGCTGTGTCTTGATCTTTGATGAAGTCATCACTGGCTTTCGCTACGCGCCAGGTGGCGTGCAGCAGTCGTTTGGCATTCAGGCGGACCTAGGCACCTATGGCAAGGTCGTGGGCGGTGGCATGCCCATCGGTATGATCGCCGGTCGCAAGGCCTTTATGGATGCTCTAGACGGGGGCTTTTGGACCTATGGAGATCAAAGTATCCCCGAGGTCGGAGTCACGTACTTCGCGGGGACCTTTGTCCGCCATCCTCTAGCCATCGCCGCAGCCCACGCGACCCTGACCCACCTCAAAGATCAGGGGCCCGCACTGCAAGACGGCATCAATCGACGCGCGGATCATCTCTGCCAAGAGCTCAACGACCTCTTTAAGCGAACTGGTGCGCCGTATGAATATTGCAACTTTGGCTCGCTCATGAAGCTTAAGCCCAAAGACGAAAGCCTACCCTATCAGGAACTACTCGGTTGCTGGCTACGCAGCAAGGGCATCCATATCATCGACGGCTTTCCGAGCTTTCTCACCGCCGCACACCAAGACCAACATGTGGAGCAGGTTATTTCGGCCTTTAGTACTAGCCTCGACGAGATGGGTTCTGGTGGGTTGCTCGACAAGGCCGGCACCGGACTTGCGTCGATAAGCGGTAACCAGCGCTATTATACCGATGAAGGCTGGAAAGAAGGACCCAAAGTTAAGGGCGCCAAACTAGGTCGAGACCGTGACGGCAATCCCGCCTGGTTTGTCGAAGACCAAGATGACAAGGGCCACTACCTGATGATTAGCGATGAGAAGTAAGTCCATGGGAGTGAACAAGCAGTGACGCAACGACTGATCGCAGTTATCGCTTTGCTTTGTTTTGGCTGGGGAAGCTACCACATCCTTCACATCATTGCGGGTGAGCAGCACGACCTTGAACCGCGACGGCACTTGGTGCAGCCACCTAAAAACCTGGCAGATCACTTTCGCGCTGCGACGGTGACGAGCGACGACGGCACGCGCCTAGCTTGCTGGTACGCACCACCAAGCAATCACCGCACGATCATCTTCGTCCACGGCTACGCGGCGGATCGCCTGCAGCTTTATCCCGAGGCAACATTTTTGCAACAACATGGCTTTGGTGCGATGCTCTGCGATAGCCGCGCCCACGGCGAAAGTGAGGGATCCTTTATCTCCTACGGCGCCCACGAAGGCCGCGACCTTAAAGCCATCGCTGATTGGCTCAAGGCCGAGCCAGATGGCGACCAGACTCAGTTGCTAGGTCTTGGCTTTTCGATGGGCACCTTTGCGCTCATGCATTTTGCTGCGCGCGAC
>JAPLFX010000002.1 GCA_026390445.1 Pseudomonadota bacterium | reverse complement strand
AATTGGAGGAACGACATGCTTTTAAGTAGATTGCGATTTACTTTGCTTTTTTTGGCGATCCCAACAGCATGCAGCGTGGAGAAGGGAAAGGAGCCGAGCAAAGGCAGCGGCATGGAAGCATCCAGCGCTGACGGGTTAGGGCTCCTTTCCGTGGTGGCCAACCCCATCATGTCGCCAGGAGGGGGCGTCCTATCTGGGCCAGTCCAAGTGAGCATCACGACCCCAACCCCAAGCGCCAAGATTTACTACACTCTGGACGGAACCGCGCCGACCAAGAGGTCCTCCCTGTATACCAGTCCGATCAGCTTAGATGGTCAATCAAATGTTACACTAACGGCTCGCGCCTATCGAGGAACATGGACGCCGAGCGCTGTCGTCACAGCATCTTATACGCTGCCTCCTCCAGCGCCGGTGCCTGCTCCAGCACCGGTGCCTGCTCCAGCACCGGCGCCTGCCCCAGCGCCTGCCCCAGCACCGGCGCCGGCGCCTGCTCCAGCGCCTACTCCTGGCGGGGTGAGCTTTACGAGTGCGCCCGAGTTTCCCGCACCAGTGCAAGTGATACCCAATCGAAGCAGCGTGGTGCTTCAGCTTCCAGTGGTTTCCGGTGCAAAGGACTACCGCGTCTTTGCTGTAACCAACGGCGTGTCGACGAATATCGTCGGCAGCACTGAAGAAGTCCTTGGTGCGACCGTGACCTGCGCCGGACTGCGTCAACGCAACGAATGTGACGATGCCGAAGCGGTGAAGGCGTACGGCGACGCCGAAATCATTATGACAGCTAACTGTGTCGATGACGTCCGGTCCATCAACCTACCTAAATCGGTCGCAACGAAGATTGAAGTCAATGGCCTCACAGGCACCACACAACTAGTGGTTGAAGCCATTGATCGACTATGTCCATTTGTCGGTGCGCTTGGCCAAACCCATGCGGCCGTGCCGATTGCCGGAGCTACCCCGTCGCTCACAACCACTTACGGCGGAAAATTAATTACATTTCCAGTGTTTCAACCGACGTTTCCGGTCATGACCGAAGCCGAGGTTCGCGCCCAGTATGGCAGTTTGATCCTAAACGGCCATGGTCCCGCACCCCGCCCAGCTGATCCCTTGAAGGGGCCGTACCTGAACGTCGCACAGCCGGCTCCGAGAAATGCTCCGGTCGTCTTGAATCGCACGGTCGTGACGGTGACTCCCACCGGCACCGGGCTGCTTCCTCCAGGGTTTAAAAACACCGATATCTTTGAAGACTTTTCTGACGATACGGACCAGTTCCAGCTAATCGCCAAGCGCAACTATCTTGAAGGGGTGATTTTGCCAGCTGGCTTGTCAAACGTCGGCGGTGCGGCCCATTGGGCGAACAGCCGCTGGAATCGCTACACCTTCAACTACGATGAATCTCAGATGTACATCGACAAGGGCGAGCTCCATGGGGTTCTTGCCGACTCCGGACAAGACGTGATGGGTTCGAATATCATCTATCCAAAAAGAACGCTCAAGATTCCGGATGCCGGCAGCACGTTCCTGCACATCACTTTTGAGACCCAGGCCAATGCGACGCAGCGCCGTTACTGGTGGTTGCACCTGTGCGGATCGAATACTCCCGGGGCGACTTATAGCGGGACGACGTTTCCTGGCACGTCAACCATTTTAGCGCAGCCTTTCTTTATGGACCCGGCCAGTGGCAGTCAGATCAGCATGGCCGGCTGGAACTGCCTACAGTTTGTTCCTAGAGCCGGAAGCTACGACGTGGTGCCAGGAGGTGAGTTCACCAATCCCGTACTTGGAGATTCACGCTCACAAAGCAGCATGCGAATCCTAGTCAATCGGCCGACCCCGGCCGGGTCAAATCCTTTGGCGGACACCAACAGTGTGCAAATTCTTGATCCAGCTCAAGTCTGGGGTGATACACCGAGCGGTGAGGGGCAGTGGGTACGCACCTGGGACGCTCAACACAATATCAATGGCGGTCTTTTCGATGACCAACTCTATGTTGCTCAAAAGTCGACGTTTGATATTTATGTCAATCGTACGCAGGCCGTGATGTACATCAACGGCGTGCAGAAGATCTGCGATATCTTTCCAACCCATCGTCTGACGATGGCCGATGCGGCTGTTGGACTTGGTCAAGTGATCTACCACTCCTCAGCAGAACGGACAGAGTTGATGAGTGCCCAGTGGATCAAAACAGGGCAAAACTACTACCTACACAACACCCCATTTGTCGATGTCCGCAGTTTTGACAACATCGGCATGCAAGAGGGCGCACCGCTCCCCGCGTCGTTTGATGCGGCGCGTTGCTACAACACCCTGTAACTCATGATGGGCGGGCCGGAGGTTCTAAACGATCCTCTGGCCCACTTGCCTCCAGTGTGACGCCGGCAAATCGCGCAAACTGACTAAAATCACTTCGAAAGCTCCAGGAAAACCGCCACAAGGGACCTCTTTTCCCAATCATTTCGTCAACCCTATTGAATAGTTCGGCCTGCCATTAAAGAAACCTGGGCGATATGCCGACAACAGGAGCGGACCTAAAAGAGTCTCATCTCAGGGATACAGGGGGGCCGTCATGTTCAAAGCGGTCGAATTTGACAAGCTGTCAATCGACATCACTGAAACCAGCGAAGAGGTGATCTACCGCTTCGTCGGCGACGTCGACGAGTCGTTCCGCCAAAAGGACGTGCCTCGCATCAAGAAGAAGAAGATCACGTTCGTCCTCGAACAGATCAACAACTTCAACTCATGCGGTATCCGCGAGTGGATTTACTTGGTCCGAGACATCAGCGACATCGGATCACTACGCTTTGTGCAATGCTCGGTAACCATGATCGACCAGATCAATATGGTGCCGGACTCACTCGGCAAAGGTGCTGTCGAATCGTTCTACGCACCTTACTACTGCGAGTGCGGCGGCGAAGTTAGCCGCCTTATACACGTTGCCGACAGTCAGCTAGATCTACAGATGCGCCATGCGCCAGCTTTCAAATGCGAATCGTGTGGCCGCAACTTGGAATTCGATGCCCTAGAAGAAAGCTACTTCCTCTTCACAGGTGGCGAAATGCAACGAGCTTCATAATCCTCGGACGGATCCGGGCGGTTATCATGGATGTAGAATTCAAACGCTTAAGGTAACGAACGATGGGCATGGATGCTCAAATTTCAAGCGCCTTTGCCACCCTGGCAAAGAAGTCCTTACCAGAGCTGCACGCGAAATTAGCGCAACTGGCGAAGAGGCCTGCCTCCGGCCGAGATCCAGACGACGAATTGACCCAGCTGTTAGCAGCCGCTCGCGAGCACATCTCCATCCTCGAAGGGTGGGCGAATCCTGCCGCCCTGGAGAGTGAGAAACCCACACTTGATGACGACCCATCTCTTGATGCCAACGCAAGCTTAGACATGAGCGACGAGGAAGCCAGCGCCTTGCTGCAATCCGCTGACAGCACCGCCTCCCCAGCGGAGCTAGACGACCAAGATGCCGAAGCAGCCGCCATGCTTGAAGCGATGAATGCACCGGCCGACCTCGGCCAAGTCGCCGCGACGGTTAGGGGCGCGCTCCCAGAGAGCGACCCAGAAAATGACCCTGATGCACTAGCCATGCTCGCAGCGATGGAAGGCTCCCAAGTCAGCGACGCCGCGCCGCCAGCTGGCGATATGAGTGACGCTGAGGCCAGGGCCATGCTCGCGGCCATGGATGCTCCTTTGACTCCGGAGCCGGCCAGCGGGGAAATGAGTGACGCTGAGGCTAGAGCCATGCTCGAGGCTATGGATTCCCCGGCGGCCGCCGCTGGCGGCGACATGAGCGATGCTGAAGCCAGGGCCATGCTCGCGGCGATGGACGCCCCGGTCGCTGCGGCACCTAAGCTCACCGTTGTTGCAGCGCCAGCCGCGCCAATGAGCGCTGAGGAAGAGGCTCTAGCCCTTCTTGCCAGTATGGGCGGCGCCGAAGAGGACGAGAGTAGCGACGCAGCGGCGACTGCCCCGCAGGCACCGACACACGACGCGAGCGACCACGATAGTGACTTTGAAGGTGAGCACCTGGAAGAAATTGATGAATTTGCCAAAAACGACTTCGCCTCCGACCCCGATATGCTCAACGACTTCGTCACTAATGCTGCCGAGATTATGGAGACCTTGGATGAAAAGGTGCTTCAGCTCGAACAAAACCCGCGCGACAAGGAGACCATCGAAAGCATCTTTCGTGCCGCGCACACCCTCAAGGGTGCAGGTGGCATGTTTGGGTTCAAGGCCGTCGAGCGCGTCATGCACCGCATGGAAAATCTGTTCGACCTCGTGCGCAAAGGAACCCTGATACCCGATTCAAACCTCATCGATGTGCTATTTCAAGGACTAGACGTCCTTCGCACGCTGCTCGATGCGGTGAAAAATGGTAAGCCATCGGGCATACCCACCGTGCCCATCTGCCGGTCTCTAGAGCTAGCGATCAAGGGGCGCTACGTCAAAGGCTCAAGCCCCGCCGCTGCCGCCAAGGCCCCCCCACCAGTACGAGCGGTGGCCGCACCGGCAAGTCCAGCGGCCGCCAGCCACGACAGTGGTGGCGAAGAAAGAACGGCCAAGAAAAAGAACGTCGAACAATCGACGATCCGTGTCGACCTTGAACGCCTGGACGCCCTGGTTAACTTGGTTGGTGAATTGGTGATCGACCGAACCCGCTTTGCCACCATCGAAGAGGACATTCGCACGACTTCGCCGCAGCTTAAAGTGGCTGGCAACATGACGGAAACGGTGCAGTTGTTCGGCCGGCATATGAATGAGATCCATGAAATCATCATGAAGATAAGAATGGTACCGATCGGCAACGCCTTCAACAAGTTCACCCGTATCGTCCGCGACCTAGGCCGCCAACTCGACAAAGAGATGGAGCTCTATATTGAAGGCGAAGCCACTGAGCTAGACAAGACCCTGGTCGAACAGATCAGCGACCCGCTCATTCACCTAATCCGCAACTCGTGTGACCACGGCATCGAACTACCCCAGGTACGCGAGGCTGCAGGTAAAAAGCGCTCTGGATTGATCTCTCTGTCCGCTCGCCAAGAGGGCAATAACATCATCATCACCATTCAAGATGATGGTAAGGGACTGCCGGCCGACATCATTCGCCGCAAAGCCATCGAAAAAGGCTTGATCACCGATGACATGGTCCTCAGTAAGCGCGACACCTTCAATCTGATCTTTGAGCCGGGGTTTTCCACCGCCGAGAAAATCACCAATATCTCGGGCCGCGGTGTCGGCATGGACGTCGTGCGCAAGCAGATTTCAAAGCTCAAAGGCATCATTGATCTGGACTCGGAGCCAGGCAAAGGCACCACCACCACGATCCGCCTGCCACTCACCTTGGCCATCATGCAAAGTCTGCTGATTGAGTCGCAAGGGGAAGTCTTTGCTGTTCCCCTCAGCACCGTCGTCGAGTCCGTTCGCATCAAGCCCAATGAGGTGCAGTTCGTCGGCGACGCCGAGGTCATTAAGCGGCACGACAAGGTGCTACCACTCATGCACCTGCACGACACCCTAGACCTGGGGCGTAAGAGCCAGAGCTCGTGGTACTCCGCCAAGCCCCAAACCGAGGAGATGAACCGGGTCTCGGCGATGCGCTTGGCGCGGCGCAAGGACCGGCTATACGTGGTGATCGTCGGGTCTGGCGACCGCCGCTTTGGGATCGTCGTCGACCAGCTTCTCAGCCAGCAGGAAATGGTGATCAAATCCCTTGGTCCAGTCATGAAGAAGATCCCAAGCGTCGCCGGTGGAGCGGTGCTCGGGAATGGTGAGGTTGTCCTCGTTCTAGACATCCAGGAGCTGGAGGACCGCTTCCGCTCCCGAGCCAGGAGCAAAGTTGCATGAGTTGGGAAGAAGGATCATCAGCAGGTATGTTTACCGGGGCCAAAGGCGGACTGTTCTCCGTACATGGTGACCTCGACGGCGAAAAGGTCAGCGAATTTCAGGAACGCGAGCAGTTCATCGGCCTCTGCATCGGCACGGAGGAGTTCCTCCTGCCCATCGCCGCAGTGCACGAGATCATCATGCTACCGCCCATCACCTACGTCCCTAACAGCTCTGAATTCATCGACGGCGTGATCAACCTACGCGGCACCATCCTCCCCGCACTCAATATGCGCAAGATGATGGGTTTTGAACGGGGCGAAAAAACCGCCAACGCCCGCATCATCATCGGCCGCTTCGAGGGGATCACCTTTGGGATGATCGTCGACGGCATCACTTACGTCGTATCTCTACTGCCGACTGAGATCGAAGTCCAATCGCTGCCCGGCAAGGGTACCGGCGCCGAATTTATCGGCGGACTGAGTAAACAGGGGGCGAAGATCTGCGGGATTCTTGACCTAGTGCGCGTCTTAAAGCATGTCGCGGGCAATCTCGACCAGGAAGACGCGACCGAAGGGGACGTCGAAGAACTGGATTAACATCCGGGCATCTGGGTCGCATTCGTGGCATACTAACTAGAACTCACTCTTGCAAATAGGAGGGTTCCAGTGAAGCGCTCGATTTTCAATCAGAAGGGTGGCGTCGGCAAGACCTCAATCACCTGCAACCTAGCGGCAGCATTCGCTAAAGCAGGCCGCAGGGTGCTGGTGGTCGATCTTGACTCCCAAGCCAACACGAGTCAGTACCTGCTTGGGGCGGAGCTCGACCAAATCACCCACACAGTCGCCGATTTTTTTGAATCGACCTTATCATTTAAGCTGTTTGGTGACTCGATGCAGAACGCGGTGCGCAAGACCGCCTTTGACAATCTCTGGGTGGTCCCGGCCGAACGCGGTCTTGCTGAGCTTCAGCCTAAACTCGAGAGTCGCTATAAGATCTTCAAGCTGCGTGACGCCATCAATGGACTAATCGCTAGCATGGAGTTTGACGAAATCCTTTTTGACACACCTCCAGCCTTGAATTTTTATAGCATGAGCGCTCTGATGGCCTCAGATAGCGTGTTGATCCCCTTCGACTGCGATGCCTTCAGCGCTGAAGCACTGCTGCAAGTCATGGAAGTGATCGCTGAGGTTGCCTCCGATCACCAGCCGAACCTGCATGCGGAAGGTGTCATCATCAATCATTACCAGGCCCAGGCCAAGCTCCCCGACGAGGCCATTGCCCGCCTGCGCCAGCGCGGGTTCCCGATCCTTAAACCGTACCTTTCGTCGTCCATCGTCATGCGCGAGAGCCACGGTGTGCACATGCCACTCGTCTACTTTAAGCCAAAGCACAAGCTAGCCAATGAATACATCGAGCTAGCTGCAAGACTGATGGGTCCCAGCTTAGGCAATTCGATCTTGGCCCCAAAAGACCCTGCCCTAAGCAAGGAGTAACCAGTCGTTCAGACCTTGAGCTTGGTGATGAACTCGATAAGGCCCTTGCAATAAGGAGAGCGCTGGTAGATCTCACTGTGTTTCAAACCATTGACACGCAGCAGATCATCGTTAAGTAGGGACTCAAACAGCCCAATGACATCGAGGGTTTCCGCAAGAAGCATGCGGTATAGATGGGTTTGCATCGCTTCCCAAAGCTGCAACACCTGCTCATCGGTTGGCATGCCAAGCTTTTCGTGGACGTCGCGCAAACTGCGCAGATCAGCACCTTGAAGCTCTTTATCAAAATTACTCCCACCGGACAGTTGGCTTTTCAATTTGGAGAAGCCCTGCCGACTCATATGGACATGCAAACGGCCCAGGAAAGGGATGACATCCTTGCGCGGATTTAAAGCCAATGGCACGAAATAATGCACGCGGATCGACCAAATCAACCCAAGCAATCGGTGGAATAGGTGGCTGGGCGGGACCTTACGAAAGTAAACTTCATCGAGGTAGATCGCTCGACGAAGGCCATCGTAAAACAGCTCTCCGCCTAAACCATTCAAGCTGAAGATCTGGAAATTTTGCTCCGAAAGCCGCTCGGCAAACAAGTGCAACCCAACCTCTTTAAGCAGACCCTTGTCCCATGCCAGCGGCTTGCGCAATTTATTTAGCTGCGCTGAGCTAAGGCTCAGCTTCTTTTGTAAAAGTCCGAGCGAGAAGCGATCGCGAAAGACTTTAACCAAGAGCGGTGTTGCCATGATGATAAATTTATGTAGCGTCGAGTGCAGAATCGGCGGACTCGACTGCGCTGGAAAACGATCCTTGCCGTTTAGGGGATAACCAAACTCATCTGGCTTACGCCAGACTCGCCAGTGCCATTGACTCAAACGGTCGCAGTTACCTCCGACCAAGGCGACACATTGAATGGCAAGATGCTTTTCTAGTTCACTGGCAAAAGCTTGCTGCAGCAGTCGACTGGTCAGGTCGGCATTAAAGTCGCCCTTGATCACCGCCAGGCGCCAATCGCTCTCGGCGCCTTCGGTACCGACGTTGACGCCAAAAACCGGTTTACGTGGAGCAACCGACATGGAGTCTCCGGAGCGATCTTCCTCCGGCCTTGTACCAAGGTCCGAGTAAGCCGCCCCGGCGGGGGAAGCTGTCATTGCAACGGTCATATCGTTGTCAGATGGCGCCACCGCAGAACTGGCATCGTTATCTTGGATACTCACCTCGGCTTGGCCTGGCTCCAGGTCGACTGACTGAATCATATCTGAGGTTTCAGGCCGTTTCGGCTTGGTACGAGGGGGGGGACTTTGGCCCTCCTCATATAGCGACAGTTCATCATCGGAAAGCTGAACATCCTCAGGTGCCATGGGCGACTCTTCAGCTCCTTGACCAGTCTCTGGAGGGGGCTCTGTTTGCTCAAGGTCAAATGCTACCGGGGCATCGACCTCGATCGCCTCATAGAGGTTAAGCTCAACGCCGGTGCGATCGGGCGCAGGAGCCTCGGGGCGGACGGCTGCTGGGGTTGCGTCGAACTCGCCAGCCTCAGACTCACCGGCAGCGGCGAACGGCTCCATCTGCAGGTCAAAACTCGGCAGTGACATGGACGAAGGTCCAGCCAGCGGCCCTAAGTCTAGGGCTGGAGCGATAGGGGTGATGCCGTCGCCCATGGGGGACTTCGGTGCGGGCGGTGCTTTTGCGTTGGGCAGGACAAACATGCCTAAATCGAGTGGTAAGCCTCCCGCCGACTCCTCCGTCAAATCAAAGGTCGGCGGCGCTGGTACAGCGACCTGGGCGGAGCTACCAAAGCCTAGGCCTTCCCCACCGACGTGCTGCACGGAGAAGTCGAGGTCTTGCAGCAGCATCGGATTGATTGTGGCATTGGCCGCGGCTTCCTGAGCCACCATCGGCGCGGGAGCCTGCCGCTTCATGGGTAGAACCGTGCCTCCATCTTGCGCCAGTGGGGCGATACCAACATCAGCTCTAGCCGCAACAGAGATTGAAGGTCCTGAAGTCATCGCCGGAGGAGTGGCCTCGCTAAGCGGCTCCTCTGCCCCCTCGAAGGTCAGCCCCGGCTGCGCATCCAAGTCCCAGGACATGCCCCCAGGCAAGATCGGATCATACTGTTCAGCCTGCGCTGCGACCTCGGACTCGCCCTGAGCGTCGGCGTCACGGCGGTAAACATCGGCTTGCACCGGGGACCGCACCTCCGGCAAGGAGGCTCCCGGCGTCACTGGGTCTGCGGCCACTGGTAGCTGCAACTCCGCCGCGGGCTTCTGCACTGGGGCAGCCGCTTTGACTGAGTGCAGGGACAACGGCACGTTTGAAGGTGCGGCGACTACCGGCGAATACCCCGCTTTGCTCAGCGGGGGAAGACTCGCTGCGGCGTCACGGGCTGGCTTGGGGCGACCCTGTTTGATGTCCTGCTTTAGCTGCTTCTCTAGTTCGTTGACCTCGACTTGGAGCGACTCAATCGTCAAGGGAAATGATTTCAAGGGTCGTGGGTCAGCCTTAAGCTTTGGTAGGATCACGCGCAAATGCTCTAGCCGCTCTGAGGGTGTGCCATATTCAATCAACAAGAAATACAACGGCATCCAGGTTCGATAGTCGTCTGGTTCAGCAGCGCAGGCCTCGGCATATACGGTCATGGCGGTGGCCCTGGTGGCCTCTTGATCAAAGAGTATGGCCGCGTATTGCAATGTGAGTTCATGTTTAATCTTTGGCCCGATACGGTCGCCAATCTGATGTTCGAAGGCAGCCTGATAGCATGCAAGCATCAGGTGTTTAAATTCCGACTTTTCCAGTAGCGCACTGGTTTCAGCAAGATAGACGCGCAATTTCGATTTATTTGCGACACAAGCTAAGCCCCGCCACCAGTGGTTGATGACCTGATCAGGCTGACGCGCCACGATTGCCGCCTTCATCGCGATCTTGTGCAACTCGCTAGAGACCAGACCATTGTCAAGTAGTACTGCGGCTAACCTACCGGCCATTTCCCACAAGCCGCGGTTGTATGCAAGCTCTACGTGAGGCTGGATCAAACGCTGAATCGTTGACGCATCCTCGTTGAGCTTAAGCAGCCGTCCAACGCTTCGAGTCATCGCCGGCACATCCAGGGTCGAGGCCGCGTCTTGAAGGAAATCGAAGTACTGCTTGATCTCGTCTTCGCGGTCGTCCATTTCGCCAGCCAAAGTCGCCAAGAGTAGCTTAATCTTGTGCGGCTCCGGCGCCAAGGCTAGGGCCGCCCGAAAAGTCTGACGGGCCCGACCATGATCATTGATTTCGTGCCAATAAACGATCCCCAGCTGTTCAAGCAACTTGAACTTACGCCGCCTCTCGTCCTCAAGGTCGGCCTGCTTTTGCAGGGCCTTGGCCAACAAGCCCCAGTGGCCACTGCGACTGACCAAGGCGCGAAGCTCTATCAAGTCATCTTCTGCACAGGCAACGAGGACACACAGCCGCGCCAACATCCGCTCGGTTTTCGCCTCTTGGAACCGACGTTTAGCGTAAAGCACAGCAGCAATCCTGGCATGGGTTGCGGCGATGCTAGCGACCTGTGCCTTCATCGACATCAGCTCGTGATACAAGGCTAAGTCTTGGTCCTGCTTGTCCAGCAGCGCTTCGACTGCACGTTCGGTGAGGTTTGGCAGCAAGCCATGACCTAACAATGCCTGGACATAAAAGATCAACGAATCACGATCTCCACCTTCATACAAGGACGCCAAGGCCTTTTGTAGAATACCGACTTGATCCTCGCTCAGCTGTAATTGCCGACGATACAAGACGTCCATGTGCACAAATCGCTCGCGGCTGTCGCAGCCAGCCAAGCACTGCAATGCATAGTCTATCCATTTGATCTGCTCAAAGGAGGTCAGCTGACGCTGTTCCAGCAGGATCGCCAAGATGCGCGCAATGCCCTTGACATCATCCTCGCCCTGATACCGTTCGAATCGTTGCTTAACCGGCGTATCCGCTTCTTGATCGATGTTCAGGATCTGGACAGCTAGCACGTCACGCTGGAGGTCGGTGAGTTCGCCTGGTAGCGACAGCAGTTCGAGCAGCAGTTGATGTTGCTCCGCCGCGGGAACCTGCTTGATGCGACGCTGATAGATCTGGACCAATGATTTGTAGTCTTGTTCCTTAGCCATTTTCTCGATCAGGAACGCAAAGCCACTGCTATCGATCCAACCTTCGCGATTGGCCGCATTTAAATGACGGATCGCGGCGGCATCGTCACCCAATTTATCGCGGCAAATCTCCGCCATCCGGCACAGCACATCGGCCCGGCGCTTGCCCGGTGGAACACTCTGCAGCTTAGCCAACAACTTGTTATAGATCGCTGGCCAATCGATCGCCAGGTCGTTCCAGCCGAGCAGCAAGTCGAGATCCGGGGCTTCGATGGTACTAGCGGCCAGCAGCCTCTGATATAACTCCAGTGCCCGCTTTGGCTGATTTAATTCGCCGCGATACAACACGACCAGTTCATCAAATAGCGGCTTTAGCTGCTCGGGATTTTGGTGCTTTTCATAATAGCTGAACTGCATATCTAGAATGCGCGCCAAATCCGCTTTACGGGCAAAATGCCGATAAATTCTTTCCAGTTCACGAAGCGAAGTCAAGTCTAATGCGTTGTAGCCGATCGCGGCTTCATAACGCCTTTCGGCCAGGTCTGGGCGACCTAGGTTGTGGTTCCAAATACGCCCGATCATCGCCTCCATCGCGTGGCGCCCGGTCACACTGAGACTCAGGTTTTTATCCTTGAGCAAGCGATCAAGCCCCTTGATCGCCTCCTCAAAGCGCCCTTTTTCGACCTGAAGCACAGCCGTTAGTAAGGCGGCTTCATGCATGTTCAGATCAAGCTTCAGAGCCTTCTGGGACAAGGAAATAGCTTCTTCGGAGCCGCCCGGCGCTACGCTACGCAACTCCGCCAGACGAAAATTAAGCCGAGCTAGTTCGCCTCGTCTTCGCTCCACTGCGGCAAGCCGGTGCAGATAGGCCGACTCCGAAGCAGCCTTATGCGAAACCCGAGCCAAATAGATCAGCTTGCGCAGTACGCGCGGCATGTCGCCGCGTTTCTCCACAACCCGATGGTAACAGTCCGAGGCCTTATCCGGACTCTCCGAGCTCCATGCATCGCCAAGTAGCTCGGGCAGCACTAATTCAAAGGTGAAGAGATGCTCGGCGCTGCGCACATCATCCATGAGCAGACCGCCGAGGACAGACAGATTTTCGAGTATCCGCGGCCGATCTCCAGATTTTATCGCGAGCGATGCAGCAGCTGACAAAAAGAGCTTATGCTCGCCCTCCCGGCGCAAAGCTGCGGCGGCAAAATCCGGATAGTCACCTGAGACTCCAATCACCTGCAGCAAGGCGAGACGCCGCATGATAAACAGTGCTTGACTACTTAAGTCAAACTGTCGCCGCGCCGCTTGGAGTGCTTCGTTCAACTTTCCGGCACTGATCAACCCGTCGATGGGACGACACACGTCGGCCTTTTCCCTTGCTTCGAGGACCTCCAATGGAGTGAGGACGACCTCACTCATCGCGGCGTCCCCCTCTACGACGTCACCGCCCAAGCACAAGACGAATCCCGCCTCGCCAGCCAATACCGTCGGACTGTAAGCGGCCCGGGTCTTGCCTAGCGCAGCTTGCAGTGCCAACAGATGGGTCGGGCTGACGCCGCACTCACCTAGGTGGATCAGTACCGGAACGATTAACGGGAAGCTGAGTTCGTAGAGCGAGGCTGGAGCAAATTCTTGAACGGTGAGCTGACCCAATGTTCGCAATGAAATGGCATCGGCCCAAAACCGCAGCGGCATCGATGCGAAGGCGTGGGGCACAAAGCCGCAGCCAAACAGTTCGGAAACCACCACCTGCGCCTGCGATCCTTCAGCGACGACCCGACATTTAAAGCCGGCGAAGCCTCGACCCTGGGCGGTGACTCCAGCTAGGGGCGGCGGGGCTTCGCCTGGACGCGGCGCTTCCCCGTCTCGCTCTTTGTAATTCGGATTGGTGAACTCAAATAGGCACCAGACAGAGCCATCTACCGTGTAGACAAAGTCAGCAATCGTGCGCGAACCGAAATACTTTTTGGTCAAGGCATCAAGATTGGCAAGCAATGCCTTTTGATCCAGTTCGATGCGAAGACGATGCAGCTTCAATGTATTCTTTTGTTCGGCCAGCTCAATCTGGCTGATGCGCCAGGGGCTCGGTAGCTGGCTGGGATGGCGTTTACTGGCCTTGCCTTGGACCTTTGACGGCGGACGCACCGTCAAAGGCTCCGGCAACCGCCACAGCGTCCATGTCTGGTGGTTCTCCGGCGTAAAGCCAAGCCCCCCCAGCACTGCATGAAGTTCTTTATCCTTATCGCGACTCAATGGACCCGTTCCTAAAAAGGCACAAAACACGACATGATTTGGCCTGATTATGTTCAGCCCTATCCGTTACAGACAGCGCCATCGCTGCCCTCAGAGGGCCTAGAATGGTTGTCGGTAGGACCGAGGGAAAGCTTAACTTTCGTAGGTTGGACCGGGATCAGCTATAATCGCCGCAGGGAGGTAGCGCATGGCTGCATTGCAAAAATTAGCGCATCGTCAGGCGTTTCTCAGCCGCCCAGACATGAGTACCAAAGCCGCTGGCCTGGCCGCAATCTTCGCTAAAGCCGCAGCACCCTTTCAGGCCCCCGGGATGATCGGTGAGGGCATCTTGGAGGGGGTGGAGTGCGACCTCATCTACGCCCTGCTCCGCCACTCCTTGTGGACCGCAACACCACTGTTTGCAAGCGTCTTAATCGACCATTTAGCGACCAGCTATCAATTGCCTAGACCGGTTGCGGAAAGCCTGGCGCGCACCCTGTTACCGTGCGTACGCCAGTATATTCCCGAGCAAAGCCTGCCTGGCGAGGCAAGTGACCAAGCTTTCCTGCGCTATATTTGTATCGCCACGGCAACCGCCTGCGACGAGTCGACCCTGCGCCTGGACCTTGGCCTTGGCTGTCACCTGATTGCCAGGATCAAGCAGGCGCTGCAGCAGATATTTGCTGAGGACGAGGTGGACGACGGTCAGGACCCCCGCTTTCTCCCCGAACTCGACGCACTCATCGCTGCCGTCGTCTATCAATTGAGTCAACAACTGCGCTGCGCGCCGGCGCTGTTGCAGCAAGAGCGCCTGCGCTACATCCTAGCGACCGTCTCTGAGCCCTGGATGACGTTCATTCGCACACATGGCATTCATTGGTTGTTCGACCTGCTCCTATGGGTCGCCAGCCATAAGACGATGAGCACCCGGCAGATAGCCACACAGCTGCGTACGGCATTTCCAGATGAGAAGGGCTTCTTCCTCGACACAAGTGTGACCGCCCTGTGCCATGAGCTCGCACGCCATCACCTGATCAACCTGGAACGTGGCCTAAGCACCTGGCGTGCCCTGTCACTTGCTGAAGAGCTCACGGCCGAAGAGTTTGCCACTCAAGAAGCAGCCAGCTTTGCCATCGACCTTGCAGAGCTGAGCGGCTTGAATGCTTCATTCCAAGCCAGCGTGATCAGATCGCTAGCCCTGTCAACGACGGAAGTAGAAAACCTGATCTTAAACCTTAGGCCACTGACGCCATTGGGTTTAAGGGCGGCTCTTGGTCAATTGGCCGAGTTAGGGCCACAGGCGACTCTGCATCAAACCATAAAAACACTGCTAGCGAAGGAACCCTCGGTTTGGCTACGCCGGGTGGTTAGCGACATGGCCTCGCTTTTGGGCATTGCGCACGACGCAGTGCCGGTGGCAAGATCGGACTCATGGCCAAACGACTCGATCCATTTAAAGCCAGTATCCAGCGCCTTGGATTAAACCAAGCCAGCTTGAGCTATCACGCCGATTTATTGCACACCGCACTGCGGCAGAACCAGCGGCCGACCTTTCCGATCCTCGACACGTGTCGACTAGACAATGGTGGCGTACTTCCCGAGCCCACCTTTACAGAAGCTGCCGGCAAGCCGTGGGCGAGTGGCTACGTGGCGTTTGTTCCAGCCGCCGGGGCCGCTAGTCGCTATTCGCAACCCTTGTATGCTTTGAGCGAGGCCTTGGAACAAGGCGACCAACAAGCGGCAATCGATGGCCTTAAGGCGCTCGCCAACGAGGGTGCATCGGCCTGGCCGCTCCCCGCCCAGCTCGCTGAGCTAGTGGCACAGCCGAATAAACTGGCGCATCTAAACAGCAGCGAGCTCAAAGAACTAAGCGAGCATCTGCAATTGCCAAAGGCGCTTATGCCTTGCGCCCGCGAGGGCGTCAGTTTTCTGGCGATGAAACATCTAGAACACACCCATTTTCCAGGGTTAAGTGGCCAAGTATTCGTCACGCCTCCCGGCATGCAACGGGCCTTTGCCACGCACCTGAGTGCCGAGCTTGCCGCCAACCACACCCAGGCTACAGCCCTGCCAACGTCCTATCTTGAGCAAGGAGCGGCGCTTTCGACTATTCGATTCGAGCGCAGCGGCCAGCCCTTTATTGAGCAGAACGGCGAGGTCTCGCCGGTACCAGCTGGGCATGGCTCCCTGGCGCAACTGTTTCCCGAGGTCTCAGCCCTATTTCCAGCTAGTGATGCGCTGTTTATTCGCAACATCGACAACATCATGGGGACGTCGCCCGAGGTTTTAGCGGCGACCCAGCGCTTTCTCAGCCTGCACCGAAGGATCCTGACGGCGGTGCAACACATTCGCACCGCCTTGGGCCAGGCTGATGTGCCGCGAGCCGGAGCCATCGCCGCAGGCCTCGCTGGGGCCCTCGACTTGACCAAGCCAGGGGGCGCCACAGACTCGGCTGAGACCCCTCTTCCTGCCGGCCCCGAGTACCACCTGTGGCTACTACAAGTTCGTCTGTTTCATGCGCGACTGGATGAACCACTGACCCTTGACCGACTAGCAAAGCTCTATGCGCGTCCGGTCAATGTGCTGGGTCAGGTTCCAAACACGCAAAGAGACGTCGGTGGGACCCCGTGTTTTATCACCATGCCAGACACTGATTCCGACACCCGGAGTGGCGGACCTAAACGCGGCAAAGTCTGCCTAGAGGTGCCGCACGCCACCCCAGACGACAAACTTGCCAAACTAGCCAATCATGAACTGGCGACCCATTTCAATCCAGGCTTCTGTGCCGTTGAGATCACCAGCGACCCGCAATACTACAGCAAGCGGAATCACCATTTCTGGCTGATGGCGGAGAAGACCTATCGCGGTCAAGCGGTGGTCTACTACGAGACGGTCCTCTATGAACTCATCGGTCACAGTGACTTCGCCAATACCGTCTTTGTCGAAGTCCCCCGCCAGGTCTTCCATCCACACAAAACACTACGCGATGCCCTCGACCGAACCTTGGCCAGCTGGCTCGGTGCTTGAGTCCACATGCGCTCTTTTTGACGCCCCGTCAGGGCAGCTTTAACCGGCCGTCAAAGGCCTGTGCTGCAAAGATTTCCCGTTGTTTCGCAGGGCCGAGACACGTTAGAATTTAGACATACCCAGCCTTAGACCCCAACCACTTTCCCGCAACAACATGCACCCCACATCGTTGCCTTGGAGGAGCTCATGCCCCCGCAGGTCAGCAGAGAAGCGTTCGCTTCCGCCTTGCTCGAACTCGGTCACAATCCCGATACATACCGCGGCCAACGATTGTCGTTGAGCAGTATGTGCGAACTCTACGATATCGACGACGATATCATTTTGGATGCGATCGATCTCAAGCAGATCGCCGCGCACTACGACTACTTAAACGACACGATCTGGGTCGATGCTCTAGATGCGGCTCACTTCTTCTTTTGCATCAAGAACGAAGCGCACCTATACGCCAAGTGAACCTCGTTTACGGCGCGCGCACATAGTAAAAGATCTCCTGGTTGCCAGCACGCCCGCTTAATCGCGAGTCGATGCTGACGCCCTCCGGGAATCCGATGGCGGCGAAAGCCGCCTTTACTTGTTCGGCCGCCGCAAGTCGCAACGCCGGATCGACCACCACACCACCCTTGGGAATATGCTCGTGGGCGAGTTCGAACTGGGGCTTCACTAGAACGACAAAAATAACCCCTGGCGCCGCAGCGGCCCGATGTAGTGCCGGCACCAGACGCGCAAGCGAGCTAAAGCTGATGTCGGCCACGACCATCCCGACTGGTGGATGGGCGCTGGGATCGAAATTGCGGATATCGGTATGCTCAAGCAGCGTCACACGCGGGTCCTGACGCAGCTTCCAGTCGAGCTGATGGCTACCTATTTCGACCGCGATGACCTGTGCTGCGCCGAGGTCCAGGCAGCAGTCGGTGAAGCCACCGGTCGAGGCACCAGCATCCAGCACCACCTTGCCACGCACCTCTTCGCCCAGGCCAAAATCGCTGAGTGCTGCCGCCAATTTGTCCCCACCGCGGCTGACAAAACGCGACTGGTCCTTGACCCGCACCGGCACGTCGGCCGCAACGAGGCTGCCGGGCTTGTCCTGTCTTTGTTCCCCCACCACGACTTTGCCAGCCATAATCAAGGCCTGCGCCGCCTCGAGGGAATCAGCCAGGCCTAAATCCAGGAGTCGCAAATCCAGGCGAGATTTGCCGCTGCGTCCTTTTGCCACACTTAATCCTCCTGCAATTAATATTTTTTTATCAAATAAAATCAAACATTTAAACAAGTCTTTAGGAATTTCGCTAAACCCCTCCCCGCAGCTGCCGACAGGCTCTTTGGGCCACCGCTGGAACGAGGAGTTTCGCCATGAGTACGCAAGAAGTCATCCGCATGCTTTCGATCGACGACAAAAGCATCACCACCGATC
>JAPLFX010000252.1 GCA_026390445.1 Pseudomonadota bacterium | reverse complement strand
CGATCGCGCTGTCCGCGGCAAAGACCGCCCTGTCCTTGAGCCGCTGACCGCGCTGATCAGTAGCATCAACAGCCAGACTTTCAATCAGATTGAAGACGGGTATCGAAGGGCCACGAATGGTCGTATCGGCTGCCTCAGTTTCTTTGTAGCGAGCATGGCTGTCTTGTGGTTGTTGGTCCGGCGCCAGGTTAAGCGGCGAATTGACCAAGAGGAATCTCAGGAGATGCATAGCGTACAGCTGCAAAGCCTGGGCCGAGTGCTTGCAAGCACGATTCATGAAATTAAGAATCATGTGACGGTCATCGATGGCCGCGCGCGACAGTTACAGGCAGTCATCGCACAACCGCCGCAGACCACAGAAAAGGCAAAGAAATATGCCGACGACATCATGCGTGTCAATCGCCGTACAGATGATTTAGTGGGATCGATCACGCGCTTTTCGCAACCAACGTTGCTGGACCGGCGTAAATCAACGGCGATTTCGGATCTGGTGAGCGAAGCCCAGCTGATTATCCAACCCAAGTTGGCCACTAGCATGGTCACACTGACGCTTCTCATAGCGGAGCCAGATATTGCTGTTCACTGCTCTGATGTGGAGATCAGCCAAGTCTTGATCAATCTCCTCGGCAATAGTGCCGATGCGATCCAGACCATGGAACCGGAACAAAGGTGGATCCGTCTGGAAGTTAACAGCGACCAAGGCATGGTCAAGTTTACCATCACCGACAGCGGACCCGGGATCAGCCAGGATGACCTCAAAAAGATGTCCAAGGTATTCTTCACCACCAAGGAACAGGGCAAGGGTACTGGCCAGGGGCTGGCTTATTGTAAGTCCATCATTGCAAGGCATCAGGGCCGATTCGCCTATGACAATGAGTCAGTCAACACGCGCTTTGTGTTTTGGTTGCCTGCGGCCGAAAAATCGTCTGATGCCGCAGCCGCATGATGCCTGCGCCATCGTCCCTATAGACGTATACGGTCAGTGCCCAGCAGGAGGCGCGTGCCAGATCTACCCACCAGAATGCAGCAGCGCGAAGCTTCAAGCCAAGAGCTATCAGCTCAAAGTTTACATTGCCGTAAGGTCCTGTATGCAAATATGATCATAGCACTCCACAGCATCCTGATACGAATCAAACGACCACAAGGAACGCCCATGAAGCGCCACCATCTCGCCATCATCCTGTTCGCCCTCGCGTCCTGCAAAACAGGGCCAAGTCAACCGGGTTTGACTGGCGAGCCCGCATCTGGCGGCGCCTCCACCCAGCAGGGGGAAGAGAATCTCATGGCGACATCGTCGTTTCAATACGACCTCGCAACCGGCGCCGCCTCCAGCTTCCAAACGCTTGCCAGCCAAGGCTGGAGCGACCAGCTCATGGCCCGCTACTTTTACACCGATCAGGGCTCGATGCTCATGCCCTATGATCTATTCGTCAGCCTTGAGACGGAGGACGGCGGCACGCTCTTTGCTTCCTACGATAACATGTCGCGCTATGGCTTCCTGGCGCCTACGTCGCTCACGACGCAGGACCTGGCGGGAAAGCTGGTGAATCCCGACAAGTTGCCGATCGGGTTCACCAAGCACATCCAAGCCAACAACAGGAATCTCTATAACCAAGGAGCTAGAGAATGGGTCGGTGTGACCTGCGCCGCCTGCCATACCCAGCGCGTCCAATTCACTACCGCAAGCGGCCCGGTCAGTTACCTGATCAACGGTGGAGCGGCAGTAAACAATCATATTATCTTTATGTGGGAGCTAAAGCGGGCTCTACTGGCAACTCTCCACGATCAGAAGCGCCTGGTGTCACTAGCATCGCGGATCACGGGACGCGGCAGCTGGACCAACGCGGCCGTGGTGAAGGCCCGGATCACCGACTTTGTCGGCGCCGACGGCAATAAGAATTTCGGGGCGCGGGTGAATCGCTCGGTCCCGACCAATCTAAATGGCCTCGACCGCGAGGAGGCGCGACGGCGCATCAATCACTTGCTTGGGACCGGGCGGCTCGACGCATTCGGCAACATCTTTAATGAGGTCAACGAGAAGATCGTCGCTGGCACCTTACCCCATGTACCAGACGCACCCGTACGCTACCCGCATCTTTGGGACTCACCGGTGACGGACTACGTTCAGACGAACGCGGTCACACACGCGCCTCTGGTTCGCAACATCGGTGAGGTCCTCGGTGTTTACGGCGATTTC
>JAPLFX010000249.1 GCA_026390445.1 Pseudomonadota bacterium | reverse complement strand
CGCAATTCCCGTGAGCAGGCCTCCTATGAGGCCGACATTACCAGGGTCCAGGTTTACCCCTTTAAAGCTTGAGTAGGTCGATGGCAGTACTCGTTCGCGAACGCCATGACTGTCGCCTGTGCGGCTCGGAAGAAGTCGACGGCGTATTCTCCCTGGCCGCAACTCCCCCGGCAAACGCCTTTCTATCGCAGCAAGAGGTCGATAGCTTGCACGGCCAAGTCGAACAGGCGTTCCCACTAGACCTCCTCTTGTGCTTGGATTGCGGTCATTTACAACTTAAGCACGTGGTGAATCCCGAACTGCTTTTTGGCGACTACAAATACGTGTCCGGGACGTCACCGGTGTTCGTTGAGCATTTTCGACGGTACGTTTGTGAGGTCCACGGGCGTCTAGGCCACCGCGTTGGTCCCAAGGTGCTGGAAGTCGGCAGCAACGATGGCACCATGCTGCGTTTTTTTCAGCAGCAGGGCTATCAGTGCCTGGGAGTGGATCCAGCGCGCGACATCGCCAAGCAAGCCAGTGCTGCTGGCCTAGAGACCCTCCCCGAGTTCTTCACCGAGGCGCTCGCGGAGCAGATACGGGCGACCCGGGGCGAATACGATGTCGTGATCGCCAACAATGTGTGTGCCCACATCGATGATTTGCATGATATCGCCCGCGCCGTTCGCACCGTCCTCCGCTCGGACGGCCTCTTTGTCTTTGAGGTGTCTTATCTCAAGGACGTCTTGACGAAATCGCTGTTTGACACGATTTATCACGAGCATTTGAGCTACCATGCGGTCAGACCCTTGGTGCGGTTTTTTGCCCGTCATGGCCTCCAATTGGTCGATGCCACCTTGGTGGACAGTCACGGCGGCTCCATCCGGGTCTACGTGCAGCATGAAGGCGGTGGCCGCGATGTTGCACCAGTCGTTGCAGAGTTGATCAGACAAGAAGAGCACCTCGGACTTTTTGCCGCAAAGACCTTTCAAACCTTTGCCGCGCGCATTGATGGACTCAAGCGCGAGACGCGCCAGTTGCTGCAGGATCTTCGCCGCGCCGGTAAAAAGATTGCGGGCTTCGGGGCCCCGGCCAAGGCGACGACTCTCATGCATCATTTTGCTCTAGGTGCTGATGTCATTGATTTTATCATCGACGATAGTCCCCTAAAGCAAGGCCTTTTGACTCCTGGTCTACATATCCCCGTGCTTCCGTCCGAGTCGCTGAGTGCCTTGCGCCCGGATTATGTCGTCATATTGGCGTGGAATTTTGCGTCTTCCATCATCGCCAAGCACCAAGCGTACCAGCAGCAGGGTGGACGCTTTGTAGTGCCCTTGCCAGAACTAATAGTTATCTGATTACTTGCGAGGTAGGCCGCCATCGTAACACATCTACTGGATAGCGACATTGCCGAGATTATCGCAAATCTCGGAGAAGAAGCCGAGGAGTTCGCCGGCAAGACCATTCTCCTCACGGGAGGCGCCGGCTTTCTTGGACGCTATTTTGTGGCGACCTTTGCTGCACTCAACAAAACCCTGCTGCAGGGCCGCCAGCAGTGCAAGGTGTTGGTACTAGACAATCTGATCACATCGTCGCGGCTTGGTTCCGACCGTGATCATGAAGGTGGCAAGATTCGATTTATTCAGCATGATGTGATCAAGCCTTTTCGTGTCGAGGAGCCGCTTGATTTCATCTTGCACGCCGCGGGAATAGCCAGTCCGTTCTATTATCGAGCCTATCCTTTGGAGACGATGGACGTCGCCATCAGTGGGACCCGGCAGGTTCTGGATTTGGCGCGGCAGCACCGGGCCAAGCTATTATTTTTTAGCAGCAGTGAGATCTATGGTGATCCCGATGCGAGCCATGTACCGACCAACGAAGAGTATCGTGGAAACGTCTCATGCCTAGGTCCGCGGGCCTGCTACGACGAAAGTAAGCGCGTTGGCGAGACGCTCTGTCGGATCTATGCCACGCAATACGGTGTCGAAACCAAGATCGTCCGGCCGTTTAATGTCTATGGACCGGGAATGCAGGAGAAGGACTACCGCGTTCTGCCT
The DNA here is from genome assembly GCA_026390445.1 of Pseudomonadota bacterium. Lineage (GTDB taxonomy): Bacteria > Bdellovibrionota_B > Oligoflexia > Oligoflexales > CAIYRB01 > CAIYRB01. The sequence continues at coordinate 2,943 of JAPLFX010000249.1, read as the reverse complement.
AACTTTGCTAGTCGGATCGTCGCCGGTAAACCACTTGCCGTCTATGGCCACGGTGAGCAAACGCGCACTTTTTGCTATATCACTGACGCCATCAACGGATTTCTTCGCGTGTTACTCTATGGCAAATCCGGGGAGCCCTATAACATCGGCAATCCGACTCCCGAGATTTCGATGCTAAGCCTTGCTAGTATGATCGGTAAGCTAGTTCCAGGTGGCGTCGAGATCCAGCAGGTGGATTACCCAAGCAGCTACCCCGCCGACGAACCCAATCGACGCTGTCCAAACATCGCAAAAGCCAGCCGGGACGTCGGCTATAGCGCTACACTCGAGCTGACGGTTGGACTGCAACGATTCTTGACTTGGGCCATTCTGACCTACCCGCAGATCGCCAGGTCCCTGGAGCACCATGATCAAACTCGGACTAGTCGGAGCGGGGCGCTGGGGCAGCCGACTTATTGACGCATTGGCACGGCATCGTCGCTTGGAGCTTGCCGCGCTTTGTCGCACCCATGTAGAGGCTGGTCCCCGTTTAGAGCCATCGGTTGTGGTGACGAGCGACTGGCGGAGCCTGCTTACCGTCCCTGGCCTTGATGGAGTGGTGATCGCGACTCCGCCCCACCTTCACGCTCAGATCACTGCAGCTGCCCTTGAACGTGGGATAGCGGTCCTAGTCGAAAAGCCGTTTGCACTGGATGTCGATACGGTGCTGCATGCGAGCCAGTTGCTTGGGCGCCTCGGCGGGACTTTGCTGGTCGATTATATCCACCTTTTTAGCCCGGCCTTTCAGGCGCTCAAGGAGCGTGTACCGGCTGCCGCAGTCACCGGTGTCGTGTCCGAGGGCTTTAATCATGGGCCGTTTCGCCACGATTATTCACCGCTGTGGGATTACGGGCCGCATGATGTCGCTATGTGCCTCGATTTAATGGGAGTGCAGCCTTTACACGTCGGGTCGGTGTGGCAGCGTGGCGCTGCTGAGTCCGGCCTTGGGGCGGGCATGTACTCCGTCGACTTGGAGTTTCCCGGTGGGGTGCTTGCTCACATCACGGTTGGCAACACTGCGGCGCGAAAAGCGCGCCGATTTGCGGTCGCCACGGCCGATGGCTGGTGGGTCGTCGATGATCTTAAAAGCGATCAATTGGTGTTCCATCCGCATGGAGGCGGCGTGGCTACCGTGGTTGCGTTGGCAGCGACTCAGCCGCTTGATCTGGTCTTAGACGCCTTCGCGGAAGGGATCCAAGGACGAGTTGACCGGCGCTTTGGCTTGGACTTGACCCAGCGCGTGACTGAGGTGCTGAGCGCAGCGGCAGCGAACGTCGCAGCGTTGTCACTGCGGCATTCGCTGCGAGCCCATGTGGAGCCTCCTTAGGGTCCGGGGTCATGCGACTCATCGTCAAGTAGCGCGTCGGATTTGGTGACTTCAGCCGTCTTCTTTTTGGTGCCAGGCAGCACTTCAAACCAGTGATCAAACTTGGTCATTGTCGAAGCAAGCTGCGCTAGGATCTTCGGATTGCCATCCATCTTGGCTTTGCCCGCGGTCACTTTGTCGGCCAGCTTGGCGGTGCCGATCATGACGTCATTTAATTCACTTCGGTCGATGGTGATAGTCAGATCAGCATCGGCGGCTTGATAACCGGCAATCGTGGTGAGCGTGGCATTGCTCATTTCGACCACGAACGTCTCGCCGTTGTCCGGAGTGACAAGATTGATCTTAAACTTCATGCCTTCCGCCTTGCGGCTGTCCATCTGGATGCCCAAGTAGGTCAAAAACAATTCGGTGCTCGTACCCCGGATGAAGTCGGGGCTGCCGGTCTTAGCGGTACTCACTTCGACCACGCCATCGCGCAGCTCTTTAGCGCCCGATAGGAAGCTGTTGCGCAGGCTGGCGCTTTCGTACTGGTAGCCAAGTTGTTCGAAGGTATCGGCTAAAAGGTCTTTTGCCGGCTGATTGTGCGGTTCGGCATAGACTAGTTTGTTGAGAATTTCCATCGCGTGGCGGTATTTGCCCTGATCATAAAGCTCGCGGCCTTTTTTCATGATTTTTTTCGAACCACCCATCATCTCCACATATAGCGGTGCCGAATCCTCTGGCGACAATGGTGCTAGCGTCGCTGGGTTCAGGTCCCAAAATCCGAGGTAGCGTTGAATGATCGCCTTGCTGTTGTGGATATAGGAGCCGTGATAGCCGTGGGTAAACCACAGCTTTTGCAAGCTCTTCGGCGGATGGTACACATTGTGGATCTGGTTGATGGTGACGCCGGAGTTGGCCAGATGCAGCACCTGGTTGTTTAGATTGGCGTACATATCGCGTTGCCCGCGCATCACATCGTTGATCCGATCTTTACCCCACCGCGGCCAGCTGTGCGCAGCGAACATCACCTCGGACTTCTGACCAAACCGGTAGAGTGCTTCGTTGATATGCTTGGACCAAGCCAAAGCGTCGCGCACCGGTGCGCCGCGCAGCGTCAGGATGTTGTGCAGCGTCGCAACCATGTTTTCGGCTGCCCAGAAGGCCTTTAGATCTGGAAAATAGGTGTTCATCTCCACCGGAGCCTCGGTGCCGGGAGTGCTTTGAAACACCATGTTAATGCCGTCGACGACGACTTCTTCGATGCCGACGCCGATGCTTTTGGTCGCCGCTAAGATGCCGACATTGCCGGAGGCCACGCCTTTGCCGATCGCCGCATCGACTTGGCCAAAAGGGCTAACAGGAACCAAGTCGCCGTAGGTATAGGACTTGCGTCGCACCATCGCGTTGCCGGCAAACAGGTTCTCTGAGATCGCTTCATTGATAAAATCGGCGGGTGCAATGATTTGGACTTTGTTGGCGGCGAGGGCCGCCGCATCCACCACTCCGCGCACACCGCCAAAGTGATCAGCGTGGGAGTGCGAGATGACGACTGCGACCACAGGTCGTTCACCGAGCTTTTCGTTGATGAACTTGAG
>JAPLFX010000245.1 GCA_026390445.1 Pseudomonadota bacterium | reverse complement strand
CTTTTCTGGCGCCTTGGCGGGAACTTTTTCCGTGCCCTTAGCTAAGACAGGCTTCGCTACAGGGGCCTTCGTCGCTGCTGCATCGCTGCTTTGGACCTCAGTCTTTTGCGCTTCGATTTGCACCGGGTCGTTGGTGTGGCTGAAGGTGCAGGCCGAGATGAGACTGACTAGACCCATAGCAAAGAGCGAACTGACAATCACGATTTTTTTAGTCTGCATAGCGTATACTCCTCTAGTTTGCATCCCTGGAGGCGCCACAAGTGGCACCGTCCCTCCAGACATTTAGCCCTACGGTTGCCTTTTGCGTTAACCTGAGGGCTTCTTGCAAAGTACGAACATCACTAAATTTATCGCGGGTCAATGCTGCCGCCGCCAAAGCGACTCGGAATGAATTCGGCGCACCAGGACATTTTGCGTGCACAAATCTGCACCTTTATTCTTAGGTTAATGGTTGCCGTCTGCTGATGAAGGAGCGAACATGGTGAAACCAGCGAACAAGATACTGCCTCGTTGCCGGGAGACATCTGTACCTCATGGATCTTGCGACCTTCCTTGCACGGCGGGCCAGCCAAACGCCACCGCGTTACCGCGACCTTTGCGCCAATTGCCGTAAAATTGTCTCGACTTGCTACTGCGCCACGCTCAGGCCATTTCAATCACCGGTGGACTTCGTCATCCTGCAACACGAGGCTGAGGCCAGAAATGCCATTGCGACCGCACGCATGGCGCATCTATCGATTCGTAATTCACAGCTAATCGTTGGTCGGAGTTTTCACGACCATGCGCTGGTGAACAGCATGATTGCCTCGCCGCTGCAGCGCAACGTCATGCTCTTTCCCAGCACAGACGCCATGCCGATTGAGGCGCTATTTGCTGAGCAACAATATGTAGACCCGCGTCCTCTGGTCTTTTGGGTCCTCGATGCCAAGTGGGCTCAAGTCCCAAAAATGCTGCGCCTAAGCCCCAATCTGCGGCAGATCCCGATGGTTAAATTCAAGCCCGAGTCGGCGTCTCGCTTTCGGCTGCGCCACCAGCCCGAGCCCGCCTACCTATCGACGCTTGAATCGATCCACCTGGTGATCGACCGGTTTCTGCAATGCACTGGCCAGCAGTCTGACGACCACCACGCGCTGCTAGACGTCTTTCAGGCCTTCGTGCGCCAGCAGCTCGACTTTGTCGACCCGACCCGCGCGACCAGGCACCAGGTGGCCAAGGCTTTGCGCCGGGCGCGGCGCAGCGAGCAAAGCTCCACCACTGGGCGCTAAGGGAATTGGCCGCTCGTGCCCTGGCGTAGATATGCTAACATCGCGGTGCATGCGTGTTTCCTCATGATCACCACAAGGAGATGAGCGATGACGAGTTTCATAGGCCGGATGGGCGCGATTTTTTCAGGCGTCCTAGTCACAGCTGCCGTTGCAAGCGCAGAGCCATTGACCGTTGGTACCTACAAGTTGACGCCGCAGAATACCCAGGTTGAATTCGCCATCGACAACTTTTGGGGGGTGGTCACCTCGCATGGCAAATTTACTGCATTGCAAGGCGAGCTAGTCTTTGCAGAACCCCTGCAACAGTCCACGGTCAAAGTGACCATCGAGACCACGTCGATCGACACGAACATCGGCAAGAGGGATGAGCACTTAAGGGGCGACGATTTTCTCGCCGTGGGCACCTTTCCGACGATGAGCTTTCAGAGCACCAAAGTGAGTGGAACCCAGGACGCCTTCGAGGTCGAGGGCCTCCTAACGCTAAAAGGCAACTCAAAGCCGGTCACCTTAAAGGGCAGCCTAAACAAAGAGCGCTCCGAAATCACCGCGGTAACGACGATCAACCGCCAGAACTTTGGCGTCGCTTACAGTGGCAAAGGACTGGCAGACGACCTGCTGATCGAGTTGAAATTCCAACCGCAAGCAGCGGTTAACAAGTAAACTGGGCAGACCTCGAGCACTAGACGAGCCCCGCGCCGCATGTTAAGGCATACTCTATGCGCAAGCTTTTTGGCCATTTAGAAGGTAAATCGCACGTCATCTGGGACTGGAACGGCACCCTCCTGGACGACGTCGATATCTCTGTTGAAGCGCTAGGGACGGTCCTTGAGAGTCAGGGACTTCCGCTTCAGACTAGGGCCAAGTACCTAGAGCGGTTCCGCTTTCCTATCGCCGAATACTATGCGGAAATCGGCATCGAAATCCGCCCAGAGTCCTATGCCACCTTGGCAAAGCAGTTTATCGACAGCTATGACCGTCGGATCGAGCGCGCTCGATTGTATGCCGGGGTTGAAGACTTGCTGCATGACCTAGCCGCAGCTGGCGTCAGCTCCTCAGTGCTGTCTGCGGCCCATGAGCCCGACCTCAAGCGCCTGCTGGGTGCCTACGGCATCTCCAGTCATTTCACCCATGTCTATGGCCTTGGCAACAAGTGGGCACACGGTAAGATCGAGCGCGGTCGGCAGCTTATGGCAACGATCGGCCTCCCTCCGGCGCAAGTGATCTTGGTCGGTGATACCGATCACGACCTTGCCGTAGGCCGGGACCTGGGTATCGATGTGCTGCTTCTGACTGCTGGTCATCAGCATGAATCGCGGCTAAGGTCGCGCCATGACCGCGTGGTCGAACGTTATTAAGGCAAGCCCGATGAAATTTGGTCAGACCTCGCTTGCCCACATGACGATCACATTCGACGAAATCGATGCTGGCGGCGTCGTCTATCACCCTTATCATCTCAAAATATGTGATCGCGCGCGCAACCAAGGCTTCGCCGCAATCGGCTGGGGCATTGATCGACAGATGGCCCTACGCGAGGGCTTCACCGTGTTCAGCGCGGAGCAGCGCTACCTGCGACCGATTCGCATGGAGGATGTCAGCGTAGCGTCCCGTCTGGTCGAGCATTCCAAGCGGAGCATCACGGTGCAGCACGCTATTTTTGGAGGCACCAAGACCTGGGACGAGGTGCAAAACGCCCACGGCGCGTTAGACCAGATGTCTGGATGTCGGTTCTTTGCGCAGGTGAAGTTGGTCTATATTGCTAACGCTTCAAGCACGTCCCTAGCCATGCCCGAGGCCATTCGCCAGGCCTTGGGCTTGCAAGCTCTACTGTAGCCACAAAGGTCGTCCACCAAACTTAGGCCTTGGCCACGCGGTCCACACTCGGCGGTAGACGGGTCAATCGCCAATGCTTGTTCTTACCTTGCCGCTCTTCCCATTCGTGTTGAATCGCGATCTGCTCGGCGCGCGGCTTTAGGCGGACCTCTTGGCAAAGTCTGGAGCAGCAGCCAGAAAACTCATCGGCACAAGAGGCACACTGGATAAACAACCGATTGCAACCCTCAAAGCGGCAATTGGTGTGCCCATCATACGGTTGTTCACACTGATGACAACGCGCAATCACCTCGGCCGTGACTCGTTCACCGCGACGGTGATCGAACACAAAATTCTTACCAGCAAAGCGCGAAGGCACTTGATCCAAGGCCACCTGACGAGCGTAGGCGATGATCCCACCGTGCAGTTGGTTGACATCCTTAAAGCCGTTGTGGATCAGCCAGGCACTGGCCTTTTCGCAGCGAATACCGCCGGTACAATAGAGCAGGATCTTGTCTTCTTCGCGGCCTCTTAGCTGCTCTAAAACCTCGGGCAAGGCATCCCGAAAGGTATTCGCCTTTGGCAACAAAGCGCCACGAAAGTGCCCGACCTCGCTTTCGTATTGGTTACGCATATCGACGACGACCGCCGTGCCCTGGTCCATCGCCTGATGAAACGAGGCCGCATCGAGGTGCCGTCCCACGCGCGTCGTGTCAAAACTGTCATCGCTCAAGCCGTCGCCGACCAATTTATCTCGTACTTTAATCGTCAATTTGAGGAAGGCCTCGTTCGGCTCCTCCAGCGCCGTCTTAATCGGCATGTCGGGAAAGATCGATTGCAGCTGCAACAAAAAAGCGTCGATATTGCTGCTCGGCAGGCTCAGCTGGGCGTTGATCCCCTCGGCAGCGACGTAGATACGACCAAGCACTCCAAGCGGCGCCCAGGCTGCGCGCAAGGTGTCGACCATAGCCTGTGGCTCTGGAAGCAGAACGTAGCGGTAAAACGATAAGGTCGTTCTTGCGGACAGGTGTTGCGACATGGCGGGATCCTATAGGTCTGACACTGGCGGGGCGACCATAGCAAAGCGTGCGCCCAGGAGCTAGTCCATTCGTACTAATACCTAATAATAACAAGTAGTTATTTGCAATCACCGCGCCGCTACGCGACGTCAGAACCCTGGGTGACAGGCGGCGATGCTCGGCTTATAGTGCGACCTTTACTCTAGGACGCGCCCTCTTGTCAGACCACGCATTCGAACTCGTCACCCTGAAATCCGGCATTAAAAGCCTAAGATTGGTCGCCAATCAGGAAACCTTTCATCCGGGTATTGGCCCGATTGCCGAAGCCCATATCCTCCACGTGCAGCAACAACGCCTGGTCGAACGATGTGCTAAGCCTGGTCGCTTTGTCATCTGGGATGTCGGCTTAGGTGCAGCAGCCAATGCCTTATGCGCCATCCAAGCTCTGCAACACTGCCAGGCCGATGTGGATATGCACAGCTTTGACCTGACGACCGCGCCGCTGGAGTTTGCCTTGCGCCACGCTGCCGAGCTTGGCTACTTGGAGGCTTACCAAGAGCCTATGAGGCAGCTGCTAGCAACCGGC
>JAPLFX010000082.1 GCA_026390445.1 Pseudomonadota bacterium | reverse complement strand
TTCGGATTGCTCAGCTCTTTTTGGCAAGCCGCAGTCCATTCCTCCAAGGTCATCATACCCGCCGCACTGAAGGGAACGCTTTGTGCGGTGCTGTGGGCCGTCGTTTTGCATGCGCCCGTCATCAACACAGGCCCAAGAAGGACAATTAGAACCAAACTTTTCATGCGAGACCTCATGGTCATTGTCCTTTGCGCCTGAAACAGCTCGACAAAGGGGCGTGGCAACCGACGGTAAAATATTGAACGCACTACCAATTATGATCGAGACCAAGGTCATTTGCAAACGCCACCCCCCCGTCGACTCCAGAGCAGCAACTGGACCATAGGGTCCAATCTCCAAGGGGGTGAATCCACCCTCATCTGGTCCTCCGAAGGGTTGTATGCACCGAATAAAGAGGATAAAAGACGAGGGCTAGCTTGCAAACGCTCCCTACGAGGATTTCTAACCATGACCGTATTCAAACCTGGCGTGATCTATGGCGATGATCTCAAACGCCTCTACCAACATGCTAAAGAGCATCGCTATGCACTCCCAGCCGCCAACGTGACGGGAACCAACACAGTCAACAGTGCGCTTGAAACGGCACGCCGCTTACAGTCACCACTCGTTATTCAGTTTTCACATGGTGGCTCACAATTCTACGCTGGCAAAGGCCTGCCAAACGACGGCCAACAAGCGGCCATCCTCGGCGCGATCGCAGGTGCTCAGCACGTCCATCTGCTAGCTGAACACTACGGTGTCAGCGTCGTCTTGCACACCGACCATGCCGCGCGCAAACTCCTGCCATGGATTGACGGTCTCCTCGACGCCGGTGAAAAGTACCACCGCGTTCATGGGAAGCCGCTGTTTAGCTCGCATATGCTCGATCTGTCCGAAGATGATCTAAAGGACAATATCAGTACTTGCGCTAGCTATCTAAAACGCATGGACAAGATCGGCACCTCGATCGAGATCGAACTTGGTGTCACCGGCGGCGAGGAGGATGGTGTGGACAACGCCGGGATCGACAGTTCGCGCCTTTACACGCAGCCTCAAGACGTGTGCTTTGCTTATGATGAACTATCAAAAGTCAGCAGCCACTTCACCGTTGCGGCCTCCTTTGGCAACGTGCACGGTGTCTACAAACCAGGGAACGTGCAGCTGACTCCGGTCATTTTGAAAAATTCGCAGGATTATATCGCCGGCGAAAGGCGCACCGGGCCAAGGCCCGTGGACTTCGTCTTCCACGGCGGCTCAGGCTCGACCGCGGCTGAAATTAAAGAGGCGATCTCTTACGGGGTTGTCAAAATGAACATCGATACTGATCTGCAGTGGGCGTTTTGGGACGGCATCAAAAACTACTACACGGGCAAGAGTGCATACCTGCAGTCGCAGATTGGCAATCCTGACGGTAGTGATCAGCCAAACAAGAAGCATTATGATCCTAGGGTTTGGCTGCGCCAAGGTGAGCAGGAGTTTAGTAAGCGGTTGGAGCAGGCGTTTCGTGAGTTGAACTGCGTTAACCGCAACGTGTAAACACTCTTGAGGGGTCAGCGACCTCAAAGAGCGCGTGCTTAACTGAAAAAGGACTAGAGCAAAACTACTCCGGACGGCCAGACCGCCCGGAGTAGTTTTGCTCTAGTCCTTTCAATTGCGCCATCCATCTCGTCAGGCGCCAGAAGGCCCGGTGCAAACTTCGGCCAGGTCCTATTCCATCTGGCCTTCCCTCCGGACGAATTTTTATTGGATTCCCTAGTTCGGGTGAAATTTCCCAGCTATTTCCGAGAGGTCTTCCGCAATCACACTGGCGCAAATCCTGCATTGCCGCTTGAGTCTGTTTATTAAACTAACGGAGGAAGGCATGAATCAGGTTTTCAAGATGACGGTTTTAGTCGCAGGGCTTCTCGCAGTGACTAGACCAGCGGCTGCAATAGGGGGTTTTATTGGGCACGCAGGGGGAGTCATTGCCGACGCGGCCCATGAAGCTGGCGGTGCATTGTCAGATGCAGCCCATGAAGCTGGCGGTGCGGCTGCCGGCGTCTATCGCGACGTTTCGGATGCTGTCTCTTCTGGTACGATCAACGCCGGATCCGGCGTTTATATGCCCGACGGAGCGCTCATGACTTATGAGCAAGTCGGCGCGGCGCTATCGACCGCGGGTGAAAGCCAAGACTGGTTGATGGACTCAGCTTGTGCAGCGGGCGTTGGGGGCACTGTAGCTGGTGGCATTATTTGCGGTGGTTGCATAGGCGGTTCTACACTGAGCGCGGGCATGACCGCTGTTTTGTGTGCAGAGCCCTGTGGCGTCACGGCGGCTTCCCTGGTAACGGCTCTGAAGACCTGCAAGATATAGAGGACACCTCGATGGAGCGTTTTAGTATTTTGATATTATTATGGATTTTTTATGCTACCCCGTCTTATAGTGCTGAATCGAGCAACCGATTTGGTGTCCAGGTCTACTCGATCGACGGTGTTTCCGATGTGAGAGCCAGCTACGAGAGGTTACTTGATTACGAGCAGCTGCCGGATAGCAAAGGTGTCTATGGAGTAGAACTCGGCGCAAGGAGCGAAGATAGCCATGGCAAGGCTTCCCAGACGCGTTCAGAAATAGTCGCATTTTTTGGCGCACAAAAAGCGTCGGGATTCTTGTTCCACATCGGTGGCGGCTACGAATGCGACCATCACTATGGACATGGTTTTGGCTTTCTTTCCGACCGTGTTGGTTTAATCAACTGCAGCGGCAACTCTTGCATGTCTTTTGGAGTAGATCTAAAGTTCAATTTCAAAAACGAAGATCTACCCAACCAGTCGAGGTCGAATCAGCAGCTGTCGCTAAATCCTTATGTAGGCTTCTACTTCTAGTCCTCAGTATGCAGATGGACCTCGACGGCGGCGACAACTTGGACCAGGTCTTGGATGATTTCCATACCGTGTCTAAAGAACTAGTGGTTCAAGTCCTCGAACTTCTAAGTGACTTGATATTTGGCGCGGAAATGGAGCGGGTTGTGGTCGCCTAAGTTCACGCGAATGATGATGCCATAAAATACAGAGATAATTTGCTATCACGCTTGCCGACTACAATCCGGCTATTCCCCAAAACCGTCGAAGTGTGGGCCAGATTGCCGCTTTCACGCCGTCTAGAGTCACTTTGAATTTGTAGTAGGTTGCCATATGCACCTCAGAGGGATTTGAACCTTCTCAACAAAATCGCGTAAATACGGAAAAGCCCCCAAAAAATTGGGGGCCTCTATATTTCCGGTAGGTCGTTAAAACGTCCTACATCCGAGTGTGTGGCGTCCCCAGGGGGATTTGAACCCCCGTCGCTGCCGTGAAAGGGCAGTGTCCTGGGCCAGGCTAGACGATGGGGACGTCTATAGAAACAAACTTGGTCTGGTGAGC
>JAPLFX010000182.1 GCA_026390445.1 Pseudomonadota bacterium | reverse complement strand
TTGGGTAGGCAAAGGTCGATTCCTTTTCGACGCAGGGAACTAACGTCCTGTCTTCATCGTAGGGCCGAGGGCGGCGCCAAATGCTCTTGCCTTGGTTGGAGAAGAACTTAATCTCGCCGACGAGCTGGGAAAACAAGGGATCTAGCCGACTCACCTCGGCCGCGGTCAAGGGGCCGCGAGCCGGTCCAAAAAAGTTATCTATGGAGTGCACGACTTCCGCCGCGGCGCGAGCGCAGTCCTCGACGGTGCGATTTGACTGCTGTAGCCGCAAGACTCCATTGTCCAATTGATCCACCGCGCTGCCCGGTGCTGGGGCCGCACCGATGACGTTGGCGATATTGACGGCGTCAGGCGTGAGAAATAGCAGCTTTGGAGCGTTGTTTACGGGAGCTTCGGCGTGGGCTGCGACAGGTGGGAAGATCCCCGCAAGGACCAGCCAGGCCAAGGCTACGTAGGCGGCCACATGGTGGCGAGGTCTGGCGACGAAGACGGCCTTACGGCTGGCGGGCAATTGCATGGGAACCTCTAGCTTTAGGAACGATGACGATTCGATTATTATGCCACGAGGTTGCTGTCAACTAGGCTATGAAGCTATGGAGCTATGGGGTCAGTCACCTCCGCTAACCTACTGAAACCACCTGTCGTCGTACCCTGGCGTGACCCAATACGTGGTGTCATGGTGGTTTCAGTAAGTTAGCGGAGGTGACTGACCCCCTTCGTCAGTAAGTTAGCGGAGGTGACTGACCCCCTTCGTCTCGTTCCTTCGTCCTAAAGCGTAGGCTTAAACCAGCAGCGCGGACGCAGACCAACCTGGTATTGGCCCGAAGCCGTGCAGGTGAAGTTTGCCGAATCCTGTTCGCCACCACGACCGTTATCCGGGAAGAAGCCTCTCTTGCCGGGGATGATGTTCAGGTCCCATGGCTGGGTGCAGATCGTGGCAGCGGCATAGGTATCAAGACGGCACTGCGCTGCAGGATGAGCGTGATCGGTTTCACCGACGACATGGTTGTCGTGTTGATCGAAGCTGACCGTGCCATTGTGTAGTGCGGCTAGCAGATCGGAGATCGACTTACTGGCCAACATCGAACGGTAGCAGAGGTTCTGTGCAGCTTCGGTCTTGTAGATATCGTCGCAGGCATTTTTTGCCGTGAGAGGAACGGTGTCGCGGCTAGAGGCGTTGACACTCGCCTCGTCGCTCCACCACAGGGCTGGGCAAACATGGGTGGCGAAATAGTCCGCCTCACCTTCATCGGCGCCCCAAAAAGACACGAAGGGGAAGCCACCCAGGTGGTGACCGATCTCGTGGCACAACACCAAGGTAAAGCCGTCGACGGTGATCTCCGGGCGGCGTGCCAATCCCCCATACATGTTGACCTGCCAGAGGTTGAAGATTTGCAGCGCCGAGGCATTGACCGTGCTGTCGTTCCACAGCCGAGCAACGCTCAGGCGGCCGCCGTGGCCTTGGATGATCGAAGAGAAAATCTTTTCACCCTTATCAATCGTGGCATTGAATTGCGCCTCGGTAAGACCAGCCCCCGATTCGCAGTCGCGACAGTCTTGCAAATGCAAATCGTTTTCTGGCATGAACGTCTCACGATGTTCAGCGGCTTGGGCTGAGGCCGTTGCCAACAGTCCGGTCATGAGCAGACCCATAGCATAATGATGTGCCATTGACTGATTCTCCTACGATAATGGATTCGAGCTTTTCTTATCTAAACAGTAACTGTCCAGCCAGTCAGTGGCCAGTACTTTGAAAAGAAACTATAAATCATAGTAATAACAATGAGTTATGACACCGCTTCGGGGTCGACGTGAAGCGAAGATGAAGCTATGGGAAAAATATCATAAATAATAGAATGTTATATCCAATCGCGGCAATTTTTGTGCAGAGATCCGGCTTGCCCGCCCATTTGCATTTGATCTAGCGCCTGTTAGTCTTAAGTAGCCTTTATCATCATCATTCGCCGAAAGGCACGCAGCATGCGAATTGGTATGTTTGTCGACTGCGATATGCAGCGGATTAACGGCGTCGTCAGCTCTGTCAGCACGGCCAAAAAGCAGCTTGAAGGTTTGGGTCATGAAATCTTTCTGTTCGTGCCCGGAGAGGCATATGGCGAAAGCGGGGCGCCAGTTGGTACCTACCTTTTTCGTTCATCGCAGGTGTTCTTTGCCCCAGAGCAGCGTCTAAGTTATCCGTTGCCACTGCGCCATTTCGCGGCGATGAGCGCGCTCAAGCTCGATGTCGTCCACCTGCACACGCCCTTCACCATGGGTCTCTTTGGCCTGTGGCATGCACGAAAACATCGCCTGCCGGTGGTGATCACGCATCACACCCGGTTTGAGGACACGCTGCATTATCTGCCGGTGCCGGGTGCCACTTATTTGCGCGCCTTGGCGATCTACCTCATGCGACGTTTTGATAATTCCGGCGATATGGTCATTGCCCCAAGTGGGAGCATCAAGGACTTGCTTATCGAACAAGGGGTCAGCAAACCGATCACTGTTCTACCAACAGGCATTGAGCCGAAGATGTTTCGCAGCGGTGACCGCGTTGCAACCCGCGCGGCGCTTGGACTGAGAGAGTCGGCAAAGGTCTGTATCACCATGGGCCGCATCGGCAAGGAGAAGTCGCTCGAGTTTCTCATTCACGCCTTTGCCGAAGTGGCTGCAAGAGAACCGGAGGCGATCCTCCTGATCGTCGGTGATGGCCCCGAGCGCGATCACCTTGAGGCCATGGTTGAGCAAATGGGCCTTACGGAATGTGTACGCTTTACCGGCTACATCCAACGTACCGAGTTACGACATCTCCTTGCGGCCGCCGATGTCTTTGTCTTTGGTTCGGTCTTTGAGACCCAGGGCCTGGTGGTCATCGAGGCGATGGCCGCTGGTTTGCCGGTCGTCGGCGTCGATGCACCCGGGACGAGGGACGCCGTGCTGCACGACGAGACTGGCTATTTGACGCCGCAGGAGACTGCGCCGTTTGCCGGCAGAGTCTGCCAAGTCATCAATCATTTGGCCCTTAGGCAGCGCCTTGCTACGGCGGCGGTGGAGCGCGCGGAGCATTTCTTGAGCGCCAATATGGCGACTGATTTGCTTGCGGTTTACCACCGCGTGCTGCAGCTTCCGGTGCCCCAGCAGGAAGTCCTAAGGCTTGGCGCTTGATGCAGGTCCTATGGCTCGCGCGGTCCGCGTCAAAGCGGTGTCACCCAGCCGCCGCTGCTTTGACGCTAGGTAAGCTCTGCCTCTCTCTGCTCTGACGCCCCAGCGAATCTGCCGACTTTAAGCTTGGCCAAACGTCGACGCTTCGCTCCAGGGTCTTTGATGGTTAGCGATTGGTCACGGCGTTGACGCCTGCACGGACAAAAGTTGGCACCATTGTTGCTTAGGTAATGACACCCCTAACTTCATCCGTGTCAATTTTCAGGAAGTTCGTCATGCTTCAGAACATTTATTCGCCGCTGTCAGGTGCGATCGCGCAGGAGCGGGTTCTTGAAACCATCGCCAACAACATGGCGAACATGAACACCGTGGCCTTCAAGGGCGACCGGATTGCCTTTACCTTGCTCGAAGCCGAGCCGGATAAGAATTACGAGTCGCCGTTGCCGCCGGCCAATTATAAGGTCGGGGTCGAGCAGCTGATGCATCAGCGCGGCAATGAAATGGCCTACGTCGGCATCGCGGACGTCACCAGAGACGATGCGCAAGGGCCGGCGATCGATACCAAGAACCCGACCGATATCATGATCGAGGGGCCAGGCATGCTAGCGGTCCATTCGCCCGAGGGGATGCGCTACACCCGCAATGGCTCACTCGCACTAAGTCGCGACGGTGTTCTGATGACCAAGGAGGGGCTGCCCGTGGTCGGAGAGAAGGGTGACATCGTCGTGCGCAGCGGCGCGTTCCAGATCAATGACGGAGGCGAGGTTTGGCAGGATGGGCATCTCGTCGACAAGATGCAGTTGTTTCGCGCGACCGATCCAAGTGCCATGGAGCGGGTAGGGGACAACCTGTTCCACTACGAAGGCCCGACGGAGGCTTTGAAGCTGGTGCCACATCCGCAGGTGCGCCAAGGCTTTCTCGAAGGGTCTAACGTCAATGCGATCAAGAACTTGACCAATATGATCGTCGCCCATCGTTCCTACGAGGCCTATCAAAAAGCAGTGAACGATTTCGATAAAATGATGGAAAAGTCAGCGACGCAAATCGGCGAGATAAGAGCTTAATTTCCGTCTTGGAGAGCGACCTTTATGATGCGACTTTTGTATACGGCAGCGACGGGCATGGAAGCGATGCAGCAAAACATCGACGTCACGTCCAACAACCTGGCCAACTTAAATACCAACTCGTTTAAGAAGTCGCGGGCGAATTTTCACGATTTGCTCTATCAAACGCTGAAGGCCCCAGGTCAGAACAGCACCACGGGCACGGTGGTTCCGAGCGGCATCCAAATTGGATCCGGTACCAGGCTGTCCTCGGTAGACAAGATGTTTACCACCGGCGCTGTCAAGATGACTGGCAATGAGACCGACTTCATGGTGGAGGGCCAGGGGTTTTTTCGCGTGCAAATGGAAGACGGCTCGACGGCCTTCACCCGCGACGGCAACTTTAAGTGGGACAACGGCGGACGTCTGGTCACCGCCGATGGCTTTCCCTTGGTCGATGAAATCACTCGGCCCCAAGGCGCAACGAACCTCGTGGTCGGTCTCGACGGCGTCGTCACCGTGGCGGTGAACGGGGAAAAGCAAGACATCGGTCAGATTCAACTCGCCAACTTCATCAATCCGATGGGCCTCCAATCGAAGGGCCGCAATCTCTACAACGCCACCGAGGCGAGTGGCGAAGCCGTGGTCGGGGTCGCCAACCAAAACGGCATGGGTGCTGTTTACCATCAGCAGCTTGAAGCCGCTAACGTCAACATCGTCGAAGAAATGGTCAACATGATCTCCGGTCAGCGCGCCTACGAAATGAACTCGAAGGTGATCAAGACCGGAGATGAAATGCTGCAGGCTACGGTTGCTATTCGTTAATAACATGTGCGGAGGCTGGATGAGCTGGTTGCGTCAATGGGCATGCATTGGACTTCTGGTCGTGCCGTGGCCGGCACTCGCCGTCGACAGCCTACAGGCCTATGCCGATGAAGACGACATGGATGAAGATGGGCTTGGAGCTGATCTCGAAATGGCGCCGCAGGTGGCTTTGGCGGCTGCTTTCACCATGAAAGGCAGCGTCGAAACGCCGCAGCCACGGGTATACCTAGGTGACCTTGCGAGCTGTTCAGGCAGCCCGCGCATCTGCGCCGAAGCCTACGCCATCGACCTCGGTGCAAGCCCAGAGCCAGGTCACAGCACCGTCTGGCATAGCGACAAATTAGCAGCGCTTTTGGCCAAGGAATGGCCAGGAGCGCTGCTTAAATTGCATGGAGCGAAGCTGATCAAGGTCAGCAGCACGAGCGTCCTACTTGACGAGGGTCGGTTGCTAGCCGCTGTGAAATCCCACTTCGAGCCCACGGACTCCGCTGAGGCAACGGTCCAGGTCCAAGTCGAGCATGTCGCCATGTTGGCGCCGGTCAAGGTGCATGCGGGTGAACTGCTCTTTGACTTTCCCGAGTGGCCCGAGGAACGCCTCAATCAGCCCGGGCACCGCGCTGTTAGCGGGACGCAGCGGATGACCGTGATCTGTCGCGCAAAGACGGCAGCGCCTGGTGAAGGCGGGCAGAGCTTCGTGGTCAATGCTCAGTTTAGGGTGAAGGAACGGCACTGGATCGCTGCCCGCCCGCTGGCCAAAGGAACTCTGCTTCAAGCCAGCGACTTGAACTATGACTGGGTGCCGGCAGATCGGAAGGCCGCGCACTACGCCGACACTACAGAGCAATTGGTGGCGCATCGCTTGCGCCATGATATCGCCATCCAGACACCGGTTCTAGCCACAGATGTGGAGACCCCGCGTCTGCTCAAACGCGGTCAAATGGCAACCCTGCAACTGCAAAACCGCGGTCTCAACGTGTCCAGCCAGGTTCGGATCCTTGCCGACGCGAGCGCTGGCCAGCAAGTTGAGGCGGTGTATCCAAGTACGAAGAAAAAGCTACGCGTTCGAGCCATCGATAGCCACACGGTCCAACTCGCCTTTTGAGAACCTCATGTCCCGATTTAGCCACATCAGCCTCGGTCTTTGCCTGCTCACGCTGGTCCTTGCTTGCGTGCCGCAGTTGCATCCCATTTCCGCCCGCAATCCCGATCTGTTCAGCAAGGAAACCGATCATCTGATGGGTGGTAGTCGGGGCACTGGCGAGGTGGCGCCGCCAGAACTTTTCGTCAAACAAAAGCGTATTGCCGTCGCCGAGGCGGATCGTCCCAATGAGACAGGGTCGCTATTCAATCCGGACAACGAGCGCAATTATTTGTTCACGCCGACGGGGCCGCTCAATGTTGGGCGCTTCGTCAAAATCCAAGTGGTCGCGAATCGCCAGGGTGAGCGAAAAAAGGACGGTACTGCGAAGGGTAAAGACAAGGATAAAGACAAAGAGAAGGATAAAGCTGGCAAAGGGGCAAAAGCCGGCGCCGGCAAAGGCGATGGCAAAGGCGATGGCAAAGGCGGTGACGAGCTGGAAGCCGAACTGCTCAAAGCGCTTCCCGATCTCGAACCGGCCGAAAAGGGCGAAATCCCGCTGCTCAAAGACTTCAAAATGCAGATCGTCCATCGCTACGAGAACGGCGACGTCCTGGCCATGCTCGACCGCAAGTCACAGTACGAGGATCATACGAATGAAGTCACGGTCCAAGCCCGCATTCCCTATGACCGGCTTGCTAGCGGCGATGATCTGACCACCGAAGACCTTCTCGACGTGCACATGCTGCAGAGTCATGCCGGAGAGCTCGCCGATCGTCACTCCTCGGGCTGGGAGGATGAGTACTCGCTGCGGCTCAGCGGCTTCTCTGAAGCCAAGTCGAAGGTGGCCATGGAACTAGAGGATCAGCGTAAGAAGCTCAAGGAGGCGGATGAGAAGGCAGAAACAAAAATCAAAGCCTTTGGTGAAGAGCGGCGGCAGTTTGCAAAGCAGCGTGATGAATTGAATCAAAAAAAGGCCGCCCAGGACGCGAAGGTGCTGAGTCTCGAAGATAAGGTGCAAGAGCAAAAGGGCACGATCGACAATCAAACCGAGCAGCTGAAGAGTCAGGAAGCAGAAAAGGCAGCTGCCGAAGCCGACTCAGCCGCCCCAAGCAAGGGCAAAGCAGCGCCAAAGGCGGTGACTCGTGGGTAGATTAGCTTGGTCGTCCTTCTTGCTGTGCTTATCTTTGCTGACCTCGCACACGGCTCAGGCCGAGGCGACGCGACTAAAGGACCTGGTCCGCGTGCGCGGAGTCCGCCCCAACTACGTCAATGGCTTTGGCTTGGTGATCGGCCTTCGTGGCACCGGTGACAGTAAAAAATCGCTGACCACCAATAAAATGATTGCCCATATGCTGACCCGGCTCGGGATGAAGACCAACGAACAAGAGGTGGTGGCGGGTAATATGGCCGCAGTGATGGTCACCGGTGAACTGCCGCCGTTTGCTCGCATCGGCGATACCTTTGATATCAAAGTCTCGGCGATCGGCGATTCCCGTAATCTGTCCGGCGGCACCCTTGTTTTGACGCCGCTCAGTGCCGGTAATAGTGCCGTGTTTGCTGTTGCCCAAGGCGCCGTGGTGGTGGGGCAAGCATCGGGAGCAGGCCCCCAGGTGCTAAGCGTTGCCAGGGTACCGCAAGGTGCGACCGTCGAGCGCGAGTTCAAACCGGTGATCGCCGCCTCAGGCAAGTTGATCCTCAGCCTGAAGAACGCCGACTTCACGACGGCTTCACGGATCACCGAGGTGATCAACCAGAACCTAAAGGGCTTCTTTGCTGAAGCCACCGATGTCGCCAGTATCGAGGTCGTGGTGCCCCCATCGTATCAACAACGACTCGTGGAATTCATGGCCGAACTCGAGGCTATGCAGGTCGAAGTCGATCAAAAGGCCGTGGTCGTCATCAACGAACGGACCGGTACCGTGGTTATGGGGGCTAGTGTGGTGATCGCCGAAGTCGCTATTGCCCACGGCGATCTGTCGATCAAGATCGCGGCAAAGGGTGGCGGCGGGGGTAAGAAAGGCGGAAAAAGCCTGGTGAAACTCGGGGACGCGACCGTCGGCGACTTGATCGAATCACTCAACGCACTCGGCGTTAAACCGGCTGACTTGGTCGGGATCCTCCAAGCGATCCACGCCGCCGGTGCCCTGAGTGCGGACTTGAAGTTTATTTAGAGAGGACTGCTCATGGCCATGAACTTACCCGCCATCCAAGCTCAAAGCGCCAGTCAGAACCAGGCGCTGGAGAAGCTGCGAGCCGAGGCGACGCCCGCCGATCGGCCTGGGATGAAAAAGGCTGCTGAGGATTTCGAGTCGCTGTTTCTCAATATCGTGCTCAAGGCTATGCGCGACACGGTACCAAAATCCGGCCTGGTCGATGGCGGAAATGCCGAGGATATTTATAAGGGCATGCTTGACGAGGAGTATTCGAAGATGATGGCGCAGCAGCGCCATACCGGCCTGGCCGACAATATCGAGGCCTTCATGTTGCAAGCCCAAGCTGGGGTTAAATCTTCGCTCTCTGCGGGTAAAGACCTGGCGCTCAAAGCCTATCAGAGCCAAGGATTGCAACCCGGCGCAAAACAAGCGACAATGAATAACGGTTCATCCCCGAAGCCGCTTGATCTCGACCCATTCGCGAGTAAAACCCCCTAAGTTTCTTGGCTATCCTGGTGATCATTTAGCGAGAGGTGCAACATGGCAGCAGGTCGTATTGGCAGCAATCCGCCCCCTACCTTGAGCCCCGCCGCCATGCCAAAGGGCGAGGCCGGCGAGCGGATCAAGGACTCTGGTCCTGCACCCGGCGCCGCTGGGCTGGCAGCCCTGGCCGGTAACCCTGCGCTTGAAGTCGGCGGCGAGCCCTCCGGTCCATCTGGCCCAAGCGGACCGGGCATTGCCGGTCCTGACTTTGGCGTGCAAATTTCTCAGAGTGGAAAAAGTCGCATCGAGGCGCATAAAAAGGCGCTTAACATCGCCCGTAATACCCCCGACGTGCGCGAAGATAAAGTCGCCGAGTTCAAAAAGCGTATTGCCGACGGCAACTACCAGGTCGACTCCGGCAAGATCGCCGACGGCATCATGCACGAGGCGATTCGTGAGCACCTTGCGGAATCAGAAAAATAGCTGCGCATTTAGCTGCTTTTGCGGCCTTGTTTTGTTGATTTAGGTGCATCTTCCTCACCGTCTAGTTCAAGCAACCATCCAACGATTCCACTATCCAATCATGCTTAGTCGTGGCCCCACCTAACCTTGGGGACCGCAGAGGGGGCCTTATGAGCCAGGCGCCGGTTTTGGAGCAACTCATTGAGGTTGCGTCACGCCTGAAAGAGAGCGTTGCCGACCTCTACCAAGCATATGCGCGCATGCCAGAGGTGCTAAATCGTGAGGAGCGAGCAATTGCGGCCTATGACTATGTTGAAGTCCGCGCCAAGTGTGACGAAAAGGAGGCGCTGAGCGACCGTATCGAGGCGCTGTTCAGCAACATGACTGCAGCAGGAGAACGGATCAACCACTTGGCCACCCAAGTCCTTAGCGAAGCTCCAGGACGTCCGACCACGCTCAGCCAATATGTTGAGCTGCTGCAAGTGCTGTCAGCTCACTATGGCACCACGGTGTTCGCCGGTCAGGTCCTCAGCCATGTCGTTAAGGGTTTGCAGGAGTTAGTCACGGAGTTCCTTGGCCTCTATCTGCAGGTGAAACCACAGATCGAAGCCAACCGCTATCTCGTCACCAAGATGATGACCTTCTTTCAACAAAGCTACCGCTTTTGGACGGAAGTCAGCGAGCAGCAAGCGACGTCCTATAACAAGTCGGGTGTACAACAGGCGGTGGGTCGCAACCATGGTTTTAAAGCGCGCGCTTGAGCTTAAGCGGCGGTTGCTGGTGGCGCAAAGGATGTGAGTTATGGCCGGTTTGTTTCACACGCTGAATATCGGTTCTGAGTCGCTCTATGCGACCCGGCAAGGCGTTGACACGGCTGGACACAACATCGCTAATGCTCAGGTTGAGGGATATTCGCGCCAACGCGTCAATTTGACGCAGCGTGATCCTTTAGAGACCATGGGTAT
Source organism: Pseudomonadota bacterium (assembly GCA_026390445.1). GTDB lineage: Bacteria > Bdellovibrionota_B > Oligoflexia > Oligoflexales > CAIYRB01 > CAIYRB01. The sequence continues at coordinate 4,854 of JAPLFX010000182.1, read as the reverse complement.
CTTGATCGGCAACGGGGCCCACGTCGAAAGCATCACCCGGTCGCACGACAACTTTATCGAAAACCAGCTCAACAAGGCGCATCAGGAATCTGGGCGAGCGTCGGCGCGGGCCGAGTCGATGAAGTCGATCGAGGAGATCTTCAGCCCTGATCTCAATGCTAGCATCTCCGACGAGGCGACGAAGTTTTTCAATAGTCTGCAAAACCTGTCTAATTTTCCTGCCGATGCCACGGTGCGCACGGCTGTGGTCGAGGCTGGACGAGATATCGCGGCGGCGTTTCGCCGCGTCGATGGCGACCTCAAAGCCAACCGCCAAGGCTTAAACGAGAAGATCTACGACCTCGCCCACAAGGTCACCGATGGCGCTCGTGAAATCGCCAACTTAAACGTCAAGATCCAGATTTCCGAAGCGGGAATTGGCGAGGTTGCCAACGACCTGCGCGACCAGCGCGATAAGTTGGTCCGCGACCTCAGCCAGCAAATTGAAATCAAGTACTACGAAGACGAACATGGGATGCTGTCGGTCCGTGGCCCAAACCAGGTGACCCTGGTCGATGGAGGGCATTCCTGCAGCGTCAACCTTGAGCGCAATAATGAGAACGACGGTCTTTATGATGTCAGCATCATGGACTGGGAGGGTCATACCAACCGCAACGTCACCAAAAGGATGGATGGCGGCGCCATGGAGGCCTTGCTGCAGGTTAGGGACACTGACGCCGTCAACCTCATTGATAAGAATAACACCATGGCCGCCACTCTGATTGGCGAGGTCAACCGTGTGCATCAACAGGGCTACGGTTTGGGTGATTTTTCTGAATCTAAGGGTAGAGACTTTTTTAAGCCGGTTGAGTCCTTTGATGGAGCCGCGGCGAATTTTGCTGTTGATGATGCCATAGCTGAATCCAATGATGCGATTGGGGCCGCTAGCTCAGTCAATGCGCCAGGCGATAACGTCAATTTAAATCGGATTATCCAGCTTAAAGACAAGCGTATGTTCGCTGATGATAACGTCACGCTAAATGGGTATTATTCTAATCTTACCGGTGGGTTAGGATTGGATGTGGTACGCTCTGAGCACATGCGGGCGGCCAACGCCGTGCTCGTCTCCAACCTGAATCAAAAGCGCGAATCCGTGTCGGGTGTATCGCTCGACGAAGAAGCTGCCAATATGATGAAGTGGCAGGCCAACTTCACCGCCAGCTCAAAGGTGATCACGACCATCGATGAAATGCTCGACACCGTCCTGCAACTGAAGCGGTGAGGTAGTTAACGATGCGAATCTCTGAGCGTATGCGCTACGACATCGTTAACAACCGCGTCCAGGATGCGAAGACCGACAACGCTAACGCGATGGAGCGCTTGTCGTCGCAAAAAGACGTCCAGAAGCTGTCCGATAATCCTGTCGGTGCCGCGCAGATGATCCGCTACCGTGACGATATCGAAGGGCTGCGGCAGTACCAAACCAATATCGAATACTCCAAGGGCTTCTTGGATCGTAGCGAGGAAGCTCTGAAGAGTATCGCCGATAACTTGATTCGGGCCAAGGAGCTGGCCGTGGGCATGTCGAATGACACCTACGACAAGAACAGTCGCGCCGCAACTGCGCTAGAAATACGCGAAATTGTTGATGAAATAACTCAGTTGGCAAACACGACCTTCAACGGCCGCTACATCTTTGGTGGTTTTCGCAACCAAACTCCGTGCTTGAGTTTAGACGGTGATTACCTTGGCGACGATGGTCGCATCTTCCTCGAGATTTCAAAGGGCAATTTTCGACCGATCAATCTCGTCGGTCGAGATATCTTTCAGGCGACCTCGGCCGAGCAAGAGAAGGGTCACTATGATATGATGACCACTCTTGATGTACTCCATGATGGCTTGATGAATAGTGATAAGGCGCTGATGCACGCTGCCCTCAACGAGCTTGATTACCAGCTGGAGAAGACCACGAGTAGTCATGCAATTTTGGGTGCTATTGGCAATTCGCTCAAGCAAACCAATGATCGGCTCGGTAGCGAAGAGGTATTGATGCGTGGGCGCCTGTCGAAGGTTCAAGACACCGATGTCTATCAGGCGACATCAGACTTTAAGCGTACTGAGGCAACGCTGCAGGGCACGCTTAGCTCCTCGACTAAGCTACTTCAACCATCGCTTTTGAACTTCCTGCAATAAGGCGGTAAGCTTTAAAGAGAAGAACCAAGGAGGGTTCTATCGTGTTGGTTTTAACACGCAAAATCGGCGAAGGGATCGCCATCGGCGACGATGTCAAAATCGTCGTCATGCAGATCAAGGGCAAGCAGGTCCGTTTAGGCATCAAAGCGGCGCCGTCACTGACAGTGCATCGAGAAGAGATCTATCAAAAGATACTTGATGAAAACCGGGCGGCCTCCCAGCCAGAGGCCAGTTCGGTCGATGCCGCAGGGGCTGTGTTAGGGGCTCCGCGTGAGGTTGGCCATGTCCTCATCAAAAAGCATGTCAGGGGCGGTGGGCAGGGCTCAGAGTAATAGTTGCTAGATTTTTCTGAAATGGTTTAACATGTTTATTAGAGCATCCACCGTGAGTGTCCGGGTACTGTCAGGGAAGCATGGTCACGGCTTGCCCATGACCCAAGGGAGGCGGCCTTGATTAAGGTAATGACGACGCGTTTTGGCGAGATCGAAGTAAAGCACGAGGAGCTGCTGGAGTTGCCAGCTGGTCTGATCGGCTTTCCTGAACTAAAGCGGTACGTCCTTCTTGACCACGACAAAGAGTCGCCATTCAAATGGCTGCAGTCGCTAGATGACGGCGCCATTGCCTTCGTGCTGATCAATCCGCTGCTGTTTAAACCCGACTATACCGTCGAAGTGACCGAGGCAGAGGTGTCTGACCTCGAGATCAAACAAGAAGAGGACGCGGTCATCTCGGTCATCATCACGATCCCGACCAATCCTCAGAACATGACGGCGAATCTCAAGGCGCCGCTGGTCTTCAATCTGCAGAACCGGCGTGGCAAGCAGCTGGTGCTAAACCAAGCGGCGTATACGACCCGGCATAACATCATGGAAGAGATTAAAAAGCAGTCCGCCGCAGCCGGTACCTCGGTGGTGCAGGAAGCGATCGAGAAGGCCAAGGCCGCTCAGGACGGGGCTAAGGACGTCAAAGGGACCGGTACTAAGTAGGTCGCGGGTCGGAGCAGTCGGCGCTGATGGGACAGTCCGGACCGTCCAGACCCGCCACCCAGCTTTTCTGGGGCTCCTTAAGGCCCAGTTTATAAAGATATTTTTGGTTTTCCCTCAAGTTCTCTAGGGGGGCGCCGATGATATCTCCATGAAGCAACCTAGCCACAACAAACTAGTCCTTACCCTCGCCGCCCTGGCCTTTGGTTGCGTGCGTGGACCAGCGTTTCTGAAGCAGAGCGGTGCGCCGGAAGCCTCGATTCACCGGCTGCAAGTGGCGACGGTGGATCAAAACGGTGCGACCTCGGGTGTGATCACGGGGGGGTCTAAATCGACCCAGGTGATTTCCGCCAGCGCCAACAGTTCGGTCGCGGGTTCCAATATTGAATTCCCGCCTGGATCGCTGGCCATCAGTACCGAGGTGACCATTCAAGCAGGCAGCAGTTTGGCCACCAAGTCGGTGCTAAGTCAGCTCAACGTGACCTCGGAGGTCGCCAGCAGCGCGACTGCCGTGGCCTTTACGTCAAGCGTCGCCACCGATGCCGTCGTACCATTCACCGTGGCGATACCCCTGCCCGACTCCAGCAGCCTTGCATTGGCTGATCCGTTTGCCAATTTGATTATTATTTATCACGTCACCAAAGCGTCCTCCAGCAACGCGGACTTCACTGGGATTATCAGTCGTAGCTCCATCGACACTTCGACTGGCTATGCGCGCTTTGCTGTGAGCTACTTTGGTACCTATCAGGCAGTGATCACCAAGACTTTAGTGCAAGCGGTCGAAATCGCTGCAGCGCCTAAGATCAAAGCCAAGAAGGTGATCCCGCCGGGTGTGATCACCGACCGCTTTTACTTTAGCCGTGGGCCGATGCCCGCTTCGTTTGGCGGCGATGCGCCACAAAACAGCAGTCACTTTAAGGGCTGGGTCCATGCCTTTGGCCCCTCCAAGGTTGGTACCCAGGCAACCCTGTCCACCGGCAAGATCAGTAAGGCGTTGCCCGACACGCCTTAGTGCCGTTCGACCGCCTGGAGTGATTTGCGCCTAGCAGGTCCTTGCGCTCGCTTGGTCGATGCGATAACCTTCCTAGGAATTTTGGCACCAATTTAAAATCGATTCGTACTTTTGCAGAAGTAGCGCACTGCTTGCAGTGATATCAGTTCCTTCACATGAACTTGGGGGGCGACCATGCAACATTCTCAGACCCCTGTCCGCTCAGCTTTGAGCCAGACTTGGGCTCCCTCAGACAGCCCAATCATCGCATTAGAGCCTGCCTTTACCGACAGCCGTGGCGGGATCCAGCCTTTGGTCGACGAGCGGATGCAGAGCGCCGTGTTGATTACGTCTAAGAAAGGCACCGTGCGGGCCAACCATGTGCATCATACTGACTGGCACTATTGCTATGTGCTGTCCGGTAGCATTGAGTATCATCATCGACCCGTGGGCAGCGATGACGTACCGACAAAGGTGATCATCGGCGAGCGCGAGATGTTTTTCACACCGCCGCTGGTAGAGCATGCCATGGTCTTTCTCGAAGACACGGAGTTTCTGTGTCTAGGGCGCAATTCCCGTGAGCAGGCCTCCTATGAGGCCGACATTACCAGGGTCCAGGTTTACCCCTTTAAAGCTTGAGTAGGTCGATGGCAGTACTCGTTCGCGAACGCCATGACTGTCGCCTGTGCGGCTCGGAAGAAGTCGACG
>JAPLFX010000108.1 GCA_026390445.1 Pseudomonadota bacterium | reverse complement strand
GCCGTGGTGACCGGAGTGCCAAGGGATTTTGATGGAGCTTGTGCGTTGTTGGTTTTCAAGGGATCCTGGTCGGCGATGCGCCGCGCTTGGTGACGCACCTAAGGGATAAGGGAAGCTGGACATGTCATTACATCATACGAGCCACGTGGAATCCCATTTCACCGCCGGAGCCATCGTCCGCGACCTAGTGATTGGCATGTCTGATGGCTTGACCGTCCCGTTTGCGCTAGCCGCGGGCCTAGCGTCTGCCGTGCAGAGCAACCAGGTCGTGGTCACCGCTGGGCTGGCCGAAATCGCCGCTGGGGCCATCGCCATGGGCCTCGGAGGCTACCTGGCTGGACGTGGGGATGTCGAGCATTATGCGCAAGAGAAGCGCCGCGAGGAGCGGGAAATCCGCGATATTCCCGACGAAGAAGAGCGCGAGGTCATTGAAATATTTGAGACTTACGGGGTCACTGCGGCAGAGGCCCAGGTCGTCGTCAACGGCCTCAAGCGCCAGCCCGAGCTGTGGCGCGATTTTATGATGCGCTTTGAGCTTGGCCTCGAAGAGCCTGACCCCAAACGGGCTGTGACCAGCGCGCTGACGATCGGTGGATCGTATATCCTCGGCGGCTTTTTTCCGCTGATTCCGTATGTGGCATTGCCTGGAGCGAACGAGGCCTTGCTGGCCTCGGTGGGAGTCACCCTGGTCGCCTTGTTGGGGTTTGGCTATGTCAAAGGTCGCATGACGGGAACAGGAGCGTGGCGTACCGCGCTGCGAACCGCGGCGATCGGTGGACTCGCGGCGAGCGCGGCCTACGGTATCGCTAAATTGGTCGGATAGGCGCTAGTTGCTTGACGCTGACTCTAGTGGCTGTTAGAAGGGTCGCTCAGCTTCGAAGTCGGGGTGTAGCGCAGTTGGTAGCGCGCGTGGTTTGGGACCATGAGGTCGCAAGTTCGAATCTTGTCACCCCGACCATTCTTCTGCTGTCCTAAGGGCGGGGAGAATGAAAAAACTAAGTGAGTTAAGGGCTTGAAAACACAGATGCTGCTCTAAGATCCCCTTACCGAGATTTCGGGAAATTTCAGCTTTTCCCTGCCAATACCCTGCCAGGATCCTGCCACCCGGGATCAGAGATTATCCAGGGCGGTAGCCTTCAGGAGCGTCTTGCAGGCACGGGTATCCGCGAAGAACAGACAAACATTCCAGCCTACGGCGCCGTGCGCAGTAGGAAAACGGATGCCGTCGGCTTTTCTGGGCGCATTTGCCATCAGCCAGTGGCCGAGTATCTGGCTGGGCATCGGGTATTTGAGGTCAATCCATTTGCCATTCATGCTGGCGTTCCCGACCATCGCTTTCAGATCAGGGATCTGAATCTCCAGGGCCGCGAGCACTGCCTCAATGTCGATCAGGTGTAATTTTGCCCGGCGTCTGAGATGAACCGCGTAGGTGACGGCGGTTGATCCTGGCATGTTCGCGTCACCAAACTCCAGGCGGACGACGGCGGCATCCTCGCCGAGATAGAGGGCACTACGTTTATCGTAAAAGGTACCAAGCTGCTCGGCGGCTCTGCTGGAGGCTTGAGCCCCGCCGATGTTAAAGCGACCGCCGTCACTGAGGCTGCCAGCCGTGTCGAGAACGTCGCGGCTCTTGCCGACACGCCGAAAGTAGACTGGGTAGTCGACGGCGATGAGCCAAGATTTATCAAACGTGCAGGTTGTCAGCTCCCTGGCAAGATACTTGGCTGCAGCTTGGCGGTAGCGGTCTTGGTCACGAAAGTGCTCGGAGAGGCGCCGCATCTCTGCTTTGAGTTGGCGGACTGAATCAATCAGCCAGCCGCCGCCGCGCTCACTTTGGATGAATAGACCTTTGTCTCTCGCCAAACGCTGCTCCCTGCCATCGTGAACTTACCTACCGGCCGAGCCATTCACGCAGCGTGTCCTCGACGCTTTTTGCTTTCCCCGCGAGCGCCATCTCAAAAGGCGAATGACCAAAGAAAAGGTGGTTCGGGGCCATGACCCAGTGGATCGTCTTCGTTTCATCGCCCTCAAATAGTTCAAAGGCGAGGTCGCTAATGATGACGAGTGGGACGAGCCGATCCCTGATCTCCTTGTCGGTGATGAGGGCTTCGTCCTGGTAGAGCTTTGGCCGAGAGACGCCGACTTCGCCAGCAAGCTTGGCGACCGACTTGCCAGCGATCTTGCCGTAGGTTTTAACGTTACGGGTGTTAAGGCGCGTGAGGCCCTGGTCGTGAAACCAGCGCATGCTGTCCTTAATGGCGCCTCTCTCGGTGGCGAGGCTGGAAGTGGCTTCCATCGGGGTGTCCTCCTAGGTCCGCTCACGGCAAGGCCTATGCCGCAATTCTAGTTCTTGTCGGCCTTTCGCGCAATAAACTTTAGTAATAATAGTATGTTGACAGTATAAATACTTGATATAACATATTATTTACATAACCTGACAGGCGCTTTAGCTTATCGCGGTCAAACTCGAAGGAGGCGAAAGCTGCACCACATCGGCCGTCGTGCGGCGGTAGCCAGCTACCGGCGGGACGGTGACCAAAAATTCCCCGTATAACCGGCGATATCCCGCACCCAATCGCATGGTTGCGCCGGCGGTTAATTTTGGTGCCCCATAACCATCTGAAAATGCGAATCTAATCTAGTCTCGCTCAAGATTTGTCACGTTCATGCCGAAGGCACGTTATCAGTCGTGGAGACTTGGTCATGGCGAAGCACGACCGCACAAATAGACCAGACATATCTATTCGCGGACTAATCGCCCGGGATCGCTGGGCGCTGCTGATGCTTGTGCTTGGTTTAGGTACTGCGGGCTGCCGGGCCAAGCTCTCCGTCACCACGACCAGCGGTGCTAATGTCGCTGGTGCCCAGGGTAGCTTCAAGGTCACGGGCGTCAGCAAGCTGGTGACCACACCTGGTGAGACTCTGACCCTATCAGGGCTGAATTTTCGCCCGACGATGGCCCTGGCCAAACTGGCGAGTCAGAATCAGGTAGGCACGGCGCAGGCCTTGGATGGCAGTGCGAGCCCCGCGCTCGCTGTGCAGAGTGGCAGCGCCGCGACCGTGGCTTTGCCAGTGTCTCAGCCTTTCGGACCTTACACCCTGACCCTGACGGAGGATGGCGCGACGCAGAATGTGGCGCTGTTCTCCAATGGTGGCAAGACGGACTTCCCCGTGTTCATCGGTACACAAGATCAAGTTTGCACCGAGCAGAATTACTATGACACGACGGGGATGCTGCGTGTGGGCACGAAAAGTTGTGCGACGACCGAGCCCAACTGTGCTAGCGATGGGGCCACCGGCTGCCTCGCGACGACCACCTACGCTGCGGCTTTGACCACCGGCGCGGCCGCGAAGATTGTCGCTGGTAATACCTTAGCTGGCGTCGCGGGGGCCGCCACCGCCTCCTCCGCCAGCGCCTGCGCCAGCGATGGAGCCACAGGCTGCCTCGCAACGACCACCTACGCTGCGGCTTTGACCACAGGTGCGGCTGCGAAGATTCTCGCAGGCAAGACACTGGCCGGCATATCGGGGACCGCCTCCACG
>JAPLFX010000033.1 GCA_026390445.1 Pseudomonadota bacterium | reverse complement strand
AAACGAAACCGATCCGGCCAAACCACACCAAAGGACGAGTTGTCCAGTATTGTGATTGGACAGGTACTGATGAAATTCATCGGCTGCTTGGGGATTGCTATCAAAGGCTGAGGCCGCAGTGCTAAAGGTGCTCCCCCAGCGTTCTTGAACATAGGGCTTTTGATCGACATGAAGGGACATGCCTTCGTCCTGATCAAAATCAAGATACGCCTTAGGCGCCTCTGCTAGGGCCTGGTGGCCGAAGGGGCATGAGAGTAGACATAAGCCGTATTTTAGGAGACGTGACCGACGCATAAATAAACTCCCGAAGTATTCTTCCTGCCGTGAGTGGACCGGTCAAACCGATGCCGCAGTGTTGCATCATCCATCAATCACTTCGAGAAATCGATGCGGATTGATGTGCAAGATCCCTGCTTGCGGTGTCAGCAGCGGGTCCATCGACACGACCATCTCCTCACCCTTGTGATGACCGATTTAGTCAAAGACTAGCGATTATTCGTCCTCACTCCACAGCCTAGCCGCTCCCCGCACCGTGCTACCCTCGCCAAACTTCGCCCGGGTCAAACGCGTCTCCACCTGCCGCCCAAAGATATACTGCTGCCACTGCTCTGGCACCTTGGTGTAGATGCGGTCGAGGTGCGAGAGCTCACCGCCTAGGACGATGCAATCTGGGTCGAGGACATTGATAACGCTGGCGAGAGCCCGAGCTAAACGGTCTTCGAGGCGCTCCAAGACCGCTAGGGCTTCGGCCTCGCCGGCAGCAGCAGCCTTGGCGATTTGTTTAGGGCTTGCCGAGCGACCAGTTGCGAGTAGGTAGTCGTGCTTTAGTCCAGGAGCTGAGACATAGGTCTCGATACAGCCGTAGTGACCACAGTAGCAGGCCAACTCTGGGAGGTCGGAGGGCTTTGCATTGGGTAGGTGATTATGCCCCCATTCTCCAGCTAAGCCGTTGCGACCAGGGACCAGGCCACCGTGGACGACTAGGCCGCCACCGCAGCCGTGATCGAGGATGGCGCCAAAGACGACTGCGGCCCCGGTGGCGGCTCCATCGGTGGCCTCAGACAAGGTAAAGCAGTTGGCGTCATTGGCCAGTCGCACGGGACTTTGCAGGCGTGCCGCGAGGTCCTGGCGCAGGGGGCGACCGGTGAGTGCGGTGATGTTTGAGTTCTTGATGAGGCCGGTTGCAGCGACTTGCGTGCCGGGGATCGCAAAGCCGACGCTTTTGGGTGGGCCGACTTCTTTCGCAACGCTCTGTACCAGCGCTACGAGTTTGTTAAGCAGCTCGTCGTAGCTGCCGTGGAGGGCTTCGACATGGCGCTGCAACACCGGCACCCCGTTGTTGAGGACCAGGAGCTCCACGCCAGAACCACTTACACTGATACCAAAACGCATCATTTAACCCTTCCGCCTCGCCTTGGCTTTGACCGGTGGCCGCTCAGTGGCTGCCGTGCTTTTGAGCAAGGACTCGTCGACCGTCGCTAGATTTTTATAGACCTTGCCGTATTCCGCTTTGAGATAGGCAAAGCGGCTCGGTAGTTGGCGGCCACGCTTTTGCACCCAGTAAATTTGATCGATCACCGGCTTTGGTAGCGGCTCGATGCGGATCTTGGCGCGGCCGGCAAAGGATAAACAGGCGGACTCTGGCAGTGCGGTAAAGCCTAGGCCCATGGCGACGGGCTCAAGGATGCTGCTGACGATCTGGTTGGAGAAGCCACGAATTTGGAAGTCCTCCATGGTCACATAGTCGTTCGGAAAGTTTTTTGCCAGGATCCGGCTAGCATGGTGAAAGCCGTCGGGGTGATTGATAAAGCCGAGTTCTTTGAGTTGCGCCCAGGTGGTCCCCTTGGTGCCTTTGGGGAGGGCAAGGCAGAGGCGTTCTTCGGCGAAGGCCTCAGCATGGATGTTGGCTTCATCCACTGCTTGGCTCATAAAGCCGACGTCGATGCGCTCCTCCAGTACGTCTTTGAGCACGGTTGCGTTTGGTGCATAGGCAAAGTGGATGCTAAGACCCGGGTGCTGCTTATTGATGCGAAGGAGGAAGGTGTACATCTTGATGCCAAAGCTACCGGGGCTGGAGAAGCGGCATAATCCGCGCTCGGGCTCATCGGCGGCGAGCGAGGTGCGAAAGCGGTCGTGCTCGGCAAAGAGGCATCTGGTGTAGTCGGCGAGGCGTCGACCGGCATCGGTGAGCTCGAAGTGGCGGCCTTCACGCGACACCAGGGGGGTGCGGTAATAGTCTTCGAGTGCCTTGAGATGCTGCGACACGCCAGGTTGCGACATCGCCAACGCCTCGGCGGCGCGCGTGAAGCTGCGCTCTTCCGCCAAGACACTAAAGGTGCGTAAAAAAACCGGGTTGATCATAGGCGACAATCTTGTGCGGTGAACCCAGAAACCACGATGCTATGGAAGTCGGGCCATGGTTTGTTGCTTGGACCTTGGACCTAGTGTGCCAGCATGCCCTTTGGATTTGCGGCGATGCCGTTGTTGCATTGGCGATCTGCGGTGTCAACAGCGGAGCTTTTCACCCGGTCGCTGGCGTCGACGTGAAAGCTTACGGTGCATTCGACGACGTCTTGGTCAAAGCGTTCAGAGCCTCCGCGCAGGCCGCTTTCGACCACGCGCATGCGGGAGTCTTGGACCTTATAAACATAGGTCTTCGAGCCGGATGGACCTGGGTCGATGGCGCTTGGTGTGCCCCAGACGGCGACCAGGTGGTCGGACTTTTCGCCATTCCAGGTCGCCATCTTTTCCTCGGCTGAGGGCGTGGTGACGCAGCTAGACAGCGACCAAAACACCAGACCAAACAACAGATTTTTCATGGAGCACTCCCTTGTGGCAACTGGTTCAGGCCGGGCTAGCATGAGCTCGTTTGGCCTGAAGGGTTATCGCCAGGTGCGCGGGAAACTTTAGGAAAAATCGCCATCGCTTAAGACATGCTCAAGCTATTCAATGGGTTGTGTCGTCGGTGGGCCTTATTGCATAAACCCTGCCCTCCAGCTTCCCACCCTCCCTGTTGCGCGGAATAAAGCCGCTGCCCAAAAACTGGGAGGGCGGGAAGCTGGAGGGCAGGGTTTATGCAATAAAGCCGCGTCGATGCGGTGGTGACGTCAGCGAAAGCCCAGGCCGAGAAAGACACATCCGACGACGCCCAGTACTAAAGCGAAGTACCAAAACGGCCGCCTACGGCTCAACGCCGCAATGGCACTGATGGCAATGGCGACTTGAAACAAGGTGACGGCGCGGGCGAAGACCATGTGATGCTGCAGATGCGCCTCGGAGGCTTCCTCGCGCTCCGTCGCCTCTTTGGAGATCTCTTCTTGCTGCTCTTTGTACCGCTGGTGCTGGTCAGAGGCCTCTTGCGGAGCTGGTTTGCCCAGGCTGGTCAGCAGCTCGATCTTTGCGGCCGTGACCGCGGCCTTGATGCCTTTAGCTTGATAGTAGGCCCATTTGTCTGACGACTTAATTTGTTCGATCATCGCCTCGTTGGCGTGATGCCCGGAGAGCATCGAGGAGACTGCCGCGAGGACTGCGAGAAAGGCCGTGGTGACGGCGACTCGAGACGTAAAGCTCGAGCCGGCATGCATGGCGTGCTCGTTCACGGTTTCCTTGAGCGACTCGGTGGGATCCTCGAACTCTTCCATGGCGGGGGGCTCCTCAGGATGGGGCGGCGGCTGTTTTGCTATAGAGACCAAAGCGGGTCCCATCGGGATCTTCGCACAGATAGACGAATCCGTAACCGGCGACGGCCGTCGGGCCAGAGCTTTTCTTGCCGCCGTGGGCTTCGATCTTGAGCAGTAGTGAGACTGGATCATCGACCGCAAAATAGAGCAGCAGGGAGCCGGGAGGTCCCGCCTCAGTCTTGCCGGGGACTAGGCTGATGCCGAAAGGGCAGTCGGCCGGTACCTGCAGGACTCGGTACTCATAAAGGTCCGCTGGTACCCTTGGCCAGCCGAAAGCCTGGGCATAGAAGGCTTCGGCACGGTCCAGGTCAGACACCTGGATCTCGATCTGGCATAGCTGCCGGGGATCGATGTTCGCAAGCCGCGTGCGGTTCAACGCCGCACTTCAAGGCAGCCTTGGTCGTCGATGTACAGGCCGTTCAAGATCTGCCGGTTGGGGAACCTTTCGGGTTGTTTGAGCGGCCAGCGATGCTTGAGGAAGGCCTCGATGACCGAACGGCGGATGCGGGTGTGGTCCTGGCTCTCATCGCCCAAGAAGGCCTCGAGATAGCCCGGCACCCGGGAGTCATCCTGCTCGATCAAGACTTCGGCACAGGCAAAGCGCACGCGCTCATCAGGGTCGACGAGAAAGTGGGCCAGCTTCTCGCTGAAGTCAGGAAGCTGATAGTCGATCATGTAGCAGAGGATGTCGTAGTTTTTATCGACCTTGGCCTGATCAAAGCGTACGTCGGAAAAGTCGAGCGCGCTTTTTAGGATGGCGATGACCTGGTCCTCTTCGCCCAGGGCCTTAAGGACTTTGATCGGCCAAGCGATCCGGCTGGTGCTGAGCAAATGTTCGCGCACGTAGACTAGGGCGTCTGGGCCGTAGCCGAGGACGCCGGCCATCGCCGCCTCCTTTTCGCGGGTGTCGTTGATGCCATGCTCCAGGCTAAACTCGAAGCGCTGCAACAGGGCCGGCACGGCGGTGGCCGCGTCGCCAAGGTCTTTAAAGTACTCGATCGCACCCTGGCGGTCTTCTTTGATGGCCTTTGGATTCTTGATGGTCGCCAGCGCCTTGGCGATCTTTTTGTCGTCGCGCTGCTGCCGGAAATCTTTAAACTTGCTAAATAAACCCACGCTTTATCCCTCATCCTTCGTCGCAGAAGCCCGCTTCACTCTAGTCGCATCGATAGGCCCTGCAAAGGATTTTCTCGGAGGTCTGGCACGGACTCGCTGCAAGGACCCAGATGTGTTAGTACTTGAGGTTGAGCAACAAGATTGAGGGGCGTCGTGAGCAGTGCACGAACACATGCGGCTGCCAGTAGTGTGGCCGGTTTAGTCCTGGCAGCGGGTAAAGGCACGCGGATGCGCAGCGCCTTGCCGAAGGTGCTGCATGAGGTCGCAGGTCGGCCGATGCTGGAATGGACGCTGCGCTGTCTGGATGACGCCGGTATCGCCAGAGTTTGCCTGGTTTTAAGCGAGGATAGAGACGGCTTTGCACCGTTTTTGGCGACCTGGCCGGATCTCAACGTAGCGGTGCAGCGCAACCGGCAGGGCACCGGCGACGCCGTGGCCGCAGCCGCGTGGTCCTTTGCTGGAGTCCAGCCACCACCGTTCGCGGCTGGATATGCTGCGCAAGGGCAGCCGGTCGAGTGTTCTTATGTGCTGATCATGGCCGGCGATGTCCCAGGAGTTCAAGCGGCCTCGCTGCGGGCGTTTATTGCGGCCGCGAAGGCCAGCGCTGTGCCCATGGCGGTTCTCGGCATGCAGATGGTCGACCCGACGGGCTACGGCCGCATGCGCATCAGTGGCGGCGAGCTGCTGGACATTACCGAAGAGAAGGATGCTGACGCGGCGACGCGGAGCATCGATATATGCAATACCGGCATTTACCTTGTCGACAAGCAGCTGCTCTTTGCCCTGCTGCCGGGCCTACAGCCCCAGAATGCCCAGGCTGAGTATTATCTGACCGACTGCGTCAAACTTGCCAGGTCGCAGGGGCATCGAGTGCTGGCGCACGTAGCTAGCCAGAGCGAGCAGTTTGCCGGCATCAATGATCGGGCGCAGCTGGCAGCAGTGGAAGCCAATATGATCCAACGGAAACGTCAGGCCCTGCTCGCCGCCGGGGTTGGCCTGCAGCTGCCCGAAACGATCTATGTCGAGCCGGGCGTCGAGGTTGGCAGCGACACCTTGGTGGCTGCGGGCTGCCACCTTTCGGGGGCCACCCGGATCGGCAGTGGCTGTGTGATCGGTGCTGGGTCGATCCTCAAAAATATCGTGGTCCCATCCGGTGAGCATGTGCCTCCCCATACGGTGCGGATCCAGGCGGAGGCCTAAACTATGTGCGGCATCGTCGGTTATATTGGTAAACAAGATTGCGTTCCGATCCTATACGACGGGTTGGCACGCTTAGAGTATCGGGGCTACGATTCGGCGGGTATTGCCGTCTCCGACCATGGCCAGGTCCATGTCGTTAAGGCCGAAGGCAAGTTAGTGCAGCTGAAGTCCAAGCTGAGCCAGTTACCTCCGGGGGCAAGCCGGGGCATTGGTCATACGCGGTGGGCGACCCATGGCGTGCCGAACACCGTCAATGCCCACCCCCACACCCATGCCAACGTCGCCCTCGTGCATAACGGCATCATTGAAAATTATCTGCCGCTGAAACAGCAGCTCCAATCTGAGGGCGTGGTGTTTGCCTCGGAGACCGATACCGAGGTTGTGCTGCAGCTATTCGTGCGCGAACTGGCGCGGTTGCAGCATCCGTTCAAGGCGGTGCTAGCGATGATTCCGCAACTACGCGGGGCCTTTTCCTTGGGTATCATCCTGGGCCAGGAGCCCGATGCCATTTATGCTGTTAAGCAGGGATCCCCGCTGGTGATCGGGGCGGGCAAAGGGGAATACTTCTTTGCCAGCGACGCTATGGCACTGGTGAGTCACACTAGCCGCGCCCATTTTCTTAACGACGGTGAGATTGCTCGGATCACCGCAGACACTGTGGAAATCTGGAACTTTGCGGGACAACGCGTGGAACCCGATTTTGTCGAATTGGATATTTCCAGCTCAAGCACGGAAAAGCAGGGCTTTAAGCACTACATGCTGAAAGAGGTGCACGAGCAACCTCGCGTCATGGCCAGCATGCTCAAGCGCTTAGTGGATATCGAAAAGGCGACTTTCAATGACCAGGAGCTTGGCTTAAATGCCCTGGACCTCGGGCGCATCGACTCGATTTGCATGGTCGCGTGCGGGACCGCTTATTACTCAGCGCTGCTGGGCAAGTATCTGATCGAGCCGGCCGTCCAGCTGCCGGTCAACGTCGAGCTGGCCAGTGAATTCCGTTACCGAAAGCCGTGGATTAGCAAAAATACGCTGTTTATAGCCGTGTCTCAATCCGGGGAAACCGCTGACACCCTGGCCACCGTCAAGCAAGCCAAGCAGGCTGGCTGTCAGATTATGGCGGTATGCAATGTCAAAATGTCGTCGATCGCTCGCGAAGCGCACGTCACCTTGCATATGGATGCAGGGCCAGAGATCGGCGTCGCTTCGACCAAGGCCTTCACGGCGATGCTTCTGGCCCACCATCTGTTCGGATTGGCCTTTGGCGTTAAAAAGGGCCTCGTAAGTCGGGCCCAGGCACGTCTAGCCTGTGATTTGATGCGTGAGCTCCCAGCGCGTATGGATCATGCGCTGGACGGCAAAGTGGCGATCGAGGCCCTTGCCGACAAATATTATGAGGCCAACAACTTTATTTTTATGGGCCGTGGCACCAGCTACGCCGTCGCTCTAGAAGGTGCGCTTAAGCTCAAGGAGATTTCCTATATTCACGCCGAAGGCTATGCGGGCGGCGAACTCAAACATGGGCCGATCGCGTTGATCGATCGACACATGCCGGTCGTGGCGATTGCGCCGCAAGGGCCCTACCACGAGAAGATGCTGTCCAACATCGAGGAGGTCAAGGCGCGCCAGGGCCAGATCATCGGCGTTGGCAGCGTCGATGACGCCCAGTTGCGGCGATTGTCACGCGACTTTATTGCATGTCCGAGCAGTGAGGACCCTGGCTTGCAGGCCATCCTTTCGGTGGTCCCTTTGCAGCTTTTAGCTTATTACATAGCTGTGAAGCGCGGCACAGACGTCGATCAACCGCGCAACTTGGCAAAATCGGTGACGGTCGAATAAAGCCTGGGCGGCGTACGGCGCGACGGCGAAGATAGGCGAGCAGTGGCACTTAAACAGACGCGGGCCGAACAGATTCTAAGTGGACTTAACGACGTGCAAAGGCAGGCCGCGAGTCATCTGGATGGGCCTTTGGTGGTGTTTGCTGGTGCCGGTAGCGGTAAGACGCGCATCATCACGCACCGCATCGCCTGGCTGATCGAACAAGGCGTGAAGCCTTGGGAGATTCTGGCGGTGACCTTTACCAATAAGGCGGCGTTAGAGATGCGCCACCGGGTTGAGGCATTGACGCCTTTGGCTGGCCGCTGCTTGATCTCGACCTTTCACTCCGCGTGCGCCAGGTGGCTGCGCGAGTTTGCTCCGGAGCTGGGCTTTACCGCCGACTTTACCATCTACGATGATTCCGATCAGCTCGTTGCGATCAAGGCGATCTTGACCGAGTTAAACATCAAGCTCGACGAAAAGAATACGGCTCAGGATTACCGTGCCGCTATCAACCGCGTCAAGACCATGGCAATGCTGCCAAGCGATGAGCGCTTGTCCCATGAATACGGCGATCAGATGCCTCCGGTCGGGGTTGAGGTCTATAAGCGCTACCAGGAATACTTGGCTAAATGCAATGCCATGGACTTCAGCGACCTGCTGATGAATGTGCTGCTGCTGCTACGTCGTAACGAGTCGGTGCGGCTGACCTTGCAGCGACGCTATCAGTACATCTTGGTGGACGAGTATCAGGATACCAATCGTACCCAGTTTGAATTGATTGCGCGCCTCGCCGAGAAGCGGGAAAATCTGTTCGTCGTCGGTGATGATGACCAGTCGATCTACAGCTGGCGTGGTGCGGTCCCGTCAAACATCATCGACTTCAACAAGGTCTATCCTCGCGCCAAGCGGATCACCATGGAGCAGAACTATCGCTGCTCCGGCCATATTGTCGACGCCGCAAGTGCGATGGTCAGTCATAACAAGGTGCGGGTCAGTAAACGGCTCTTTACGGATAGAGATCCAGGTGATCTGATCGATTATCGCCTGGAGACCGACAATGAAATCGAAGCTTGGTGGGTGGTCGACTGCATCAAGGACGAAAAGCCACGCTTTGCCTTTGCCGATGTCGCGATCTTCTACCGGACCAATAGCCAGTCACGTCTGCTTGAGGATGCGCTGCGACGGGAAAATATCCCGTATCAAATCTACGGTACGGTACGGTTCTATGATCGTGCTGAAATCAAAGACCTGCTGGCCTATATCCGCGTTTTGATCAATCCAAGCGACGATGTCAGCGTCAAGCGGATCTTAAATGTCCCGACTCGCGGCATCGGCAAAAAGGCCGAGTCGACTCTGGAGGCTGAGGCCAGCAAGCGTGGCCTCCCACTTTTTGCGACAATCGAGGCCTTGGTCAAAGAAGGTAATAAGCAAGCGGCTAAACTCGCGGGCTTTGCGGGATTAATCGCGCGCCTACGGACCGAGCTGCTGAGTGCCCCAGTTGAAGTCGTGCTCGAGCGTCTCTTAAAGGCGACGAGTTATGTCGCCTACGTTGAGAAGAAGCATGCGGAACAGGCGCAAGACAAAATGGAAAACATCCATGAGCTTGGCGCGGCGCTCGCCGACTTTGCCGGTGGGAATCCTGAGGCGAGTTTGGCGGAGTGGTTGCAGTCGGTGACCTTAGTCAGCTCCGAGGTCGAAGCTAAAGGCGGAGTGTCGATGATGACCTTGCACTCGGCCAAAGGCCTGGAGTTCCCGCGGGTCTTTATCGTCGGATTGGAGGAGGGTCTACTGCCGCATCGCAGTAGTAGCGACGACACTGCGGGGCTTGAGGAGGAGCGCCGCTTGTTTTATGTCGGCATGACTCGGGCAAAGGAGAAGTTGTCGCTCGTTGGAGCCCATAGGCGGCGGACGTTTAATACCTGGGCGGCGAATCGTCCGTCGCGCTTTCTCACCGAAATTCCGCATCAGCACTTCGCGCCAGTCACAGCCGCCGAAGCGAGCCATGTAGCGCATTCGGCTGCCTACGGCTACGACGGTGATCAAAGCCTGCGCTATGAATACGATGCGGCTCCGGAACATAGCCAGCCCGTTACGCAGGTCGCAGTCGGCCAGTGGGTTGGGCATCCGACCTACGGTAGAGGCACCGTCGAAGAATTAGTGATCGAACATACCGTGCTTAAGGCCGTCGTGCGCTTTCAGGAGTTCGGCCTACGCAAGGTCACGGCTCGCCATATCACCCACTAGTGCCGGTCAGCTTGGTGATGATGCAGACGTCTTCGATGCCCTTGTTGGCATCGGTCAGCTTCGCTAGCCAGAGTTTACCGTGGGCGAACTTCGTGCCATAGCCTAAGCCGTCTTGCGCCGTACAAGTAGGGGCATTGATGAGGCAAGGCTCGGTATAGTCGCTTTTGTTTTTAGCCAGCCAAGGGCCGGTGCCATTGCTTTGATAGGGGTCGCCATAGCCAAGAGCATAGTTTGCCGTGCAATTGGCGGGCGCCGCCGGAGGCGTCGCTGGCGGTGTCGCTGGCGGCGTCGCTGGCGATGTTGCTGGCGGTGTTGCTGGCGGTGTTGCTGGCCCGGCTGGGGTACCTGTTGTCGTTGTCTTCGTCCCAGCAGGTGGGGGCTGTGTCCCAGTTGATGCTGCGGACGTTGCGGGGTCTGACCCCGTCTTTATGGTTTTGGTGCCTGGATCTCCGGCGCCACCTGTGCTGCTAAACGGGTCAGAATCGTCCGCCGGGCTTTTACCCTTGCCTAGCGTCTGATCTCCAGTCGCCGGCACGCCATTGGCATTTGGTACCGGACCAACCGGCACCGCCCTAGGTGAACTACCGGCGCAACCAATGGCCGTGATCACGGGCACTACTAATAAAAAATTCAAAAATAGTTTGTTTTTCACGAGCTTCACCTGAGTCCATCGCGGCATTTTGCGTTGCTCTCGCCCTTAGGACCTTATCGGCACAATCCCGGTAAAACTTTAGGGCCCCCTCGCCAAAGGCTTTGGCTGTGTTATAATATGCTAAGACCCCTCCAGTTTTTTTAAACTCCACCGAAACAATTCCGGGATCATTGCGATGGCCTTTCGGCTACATGTTCACCATGGCGTCCTCGTCTTGCTGCTGACGGCGGGATTCGGCGTGGTCGTCTCGGGGATCCTGCGCGGTGGTAGCTCAATTGGCGGGTACTTCGACCTGAAGAAGAGTCACCAGGTCCTGAGTCAAACCGTTGCGGGCCTGCGCCAGGAAAACGATGAACTCGCGGGTGAGATTGAGAGAATCCGTAAATCACCCAGCTACGCAAAGAAGGTGCTTCGCGACAAGTATCACGTCACCGAGCCAGATGAGGACATTATCTTTTTTACCGACTGAACGATCTATTCACTAAAGTGTATTTAGATGAGGTTTCCCATGTTGGATAGCGCAAAGAATCAGTTGTTGGTTTCGTCGAAGTCAGTTCGAGCCTTGGTGTTACTCGCGACCGTCATTGGCTCGTATGCTTGTGGCAGCGGGAGCAACGTCAACAAGATTTGGGGCAAGGAAGACAATGGCGGCGATTCTCTTATGGTCGAGAGTCAAGCGGCCTTCGACGCGGGAGATTTTGCCCGCGCCGAATCACTTGCGCGTAAACTCACGGAGCGCAATCCTGAAAACGAAAGTGCTGCGATCTTGCTTGGTTTTATCCATTTGTCGCAAGGTGGCGTCGACGCGTTTACGATCGCTCGCAAGTTGGTTGCCCTGTCGCCTACGACTAAAGCTTCGGGCACCACTAGTACGAATTTAGCGGCAGCGGCGACCACAGCCGCGGAGCCAGATACGACCGCAGCGGCGTCGGCGTCCGATGCTGCGGGTATTCTCGCGAGTATGAGTTCGTTGGTGACGGTCAGCGACGCGGATAAGGCGCTTCTTAACGCACATATTTTTGGTAAAAGTGATAACGGCGATGTCGCGCCACAGCTTTTTGTCACTGACAATGCACTAGTTGTTCCGGCTTTGGTCAACGATGATCTGCGCTCTAAGATTGCGGTTCTCAACACGATCAACACGGCGATCAAAGATGTCTGTCGCTTTGTCGATGACGACGTGAAGGTCAAAACCGAAGCGCGTGAGAGTGGGGCTGATTGCACCGCGACGCCATTCCCAAGAGAAAATGCTGCGAAGGCACACTTTCTTTGGGTCCTAGCCCACCTCTCTGAGGCCCTGGTTTTTCAGCCGGTGATCCTGTATACGACGCCGGCAAACGCGGCAAAAAAGGGCTCGCCAAGTTTGACAGCGGTCAGTACGTCGATAAACACCAAGTCCTTGACGACGGTTGATGAGTTTAAAGCATTTGCCGGCCAGGTTCTTGAGGTCAAGAATGCTGTGGGTAAAGTCTTCAACACGACAGAAACTGGCTCCATGGTGCAGGCGACGCTGCAGGATTTAAATGCCGTTTCGCTCGGCTTTGGTCGATTGGCAGGTATCCCGCCAAAGCTGCAAGACAGCATTACCAAAGCTTTTAACACCATCTCGGGTCTGGGCAAAGAACTCGGCGCGGCCAATGTCGTCAACAACACCGCCGGGTTTAAGGCCCAGATGATTCAAAATCTATCGAAGAATATCGGCTCGCAAATCCAGGCGGCATCGGATAAGGCGGCGGCGAGCGGAGTCGATAAGACAGCATCCAAGGCGCAGATTCAGGCGATGTGTGATTCGTATGCTAAGCTAAACGCAGGCTCACCGCCGAGTGCGACAACGACGGTGAAGGCCTGTTCCTAGCGCTTAAGTTTAGACTTCGTCCTCGTCGACGACGCCCCGACCTGATTTCTTCATCCTCTCCAGCTTTTCTTTGTATTTCACGCTGTGACGGCACCACGGACGCAGGTCGAGGCGACGCTTAGGAATCGGCTCGCCCGTGCCTTCGCAGTAGCCGTAGTCGCCGCTGTCGATTTTGGCCAGGGCGTGATCGATTTCGCTGAGCAATTTTCTGTCGCGGTCGAGAAGGCGGAAGGTTAGGTTTTGCTCGACCATAGCCGAAGCCTGATCGACTTCGTCCATCATTTCGTTTTTGTCGATTTGGATGTTGCCCTGCTCCATGGCCTTGCGGGCCTTCTGCAGGATCTTGTTGCGCTCAGTGAACAGCTGAACGCGGAAGTTATCGAGCTCTTCCGTCGTAAACAAGGTTTCGTCTGGCGAGCGCTGCACGAATTCCGGTTGCGGCGTTTCGATGATTTTCGGCTCGACGCGCAGGGGTGGCAGCACAGGCTTGGCGGCGGCTGTGGCAACGGCGCCTGGGCGGCCGTCACTTGCTGATTGATTCGACTTCTTGCTAACCGCTGCAGATCCACGCACGACCTTTTCCTCAATCTCTTTCTTAGCGCTGCCTTTAGCGGCAGCTGGTGGAGCGGGCGGCGCCTTTTTGCTGTCCTTTGCTGGAGGGACGGGAGCCGCTGTCGCTTTTTTAACGGGTGCGATTTTCTTCTCGGGGGTCTTGGCTTTTGCCGCTGGGGCGGCTGCGACTTTTGCCGGTGGCTTTTTCGCAGGAGCGGGTTTCTTCGCGACGGCTTTGCTCGTGGTTTTCTTCGGAGCTTTCTTGCTTTTAGTCACATTGGCCGCCTTCTTGACAGCGGCCGTCTTAACGGCTGGGCGCTTCAAGTTTTTACTAGAAGTTGGTTTGGACATTGGCTTACCCTTCGGCTCGCGGAACCCACTGTGACCAGGCTCCCATTTTTGTTGTGTGCAGTGTCAATAATGGGGCCGAGTATAAGAACAGCACCGGGAAAACACAAGGCCCCACTTTTATCGGTAAACCGCTAATTTAGCAAGATTCTTCAGGGAACAGTCCGGCCTCGCTGGTTCTCTCCAGGGCGCCTTGCAATTCAGAAAGAATATTCAACGCTTGCAGAGGCGACAAGCGGTTGACCTGGAGCCTTGATAAGCGCTCCAGGACGATGTGCCCGTCGTTCAGCTTGCGCACCGCTTGGCTCGGCGCTGGCGTCAGGCCAAGGCGTTCTAGCGGTGGGAGGCCGCCACTAGTTGCGCTTGTGGACGGAAGTGCCGAGGCGCCTTGAACCGAACGCTCCAGGCTTTCCTGAGAAGC
Source organism: Pseudomonadota bacterium (assembly GCA_026390445.1). Lineage (GTDB taxonomy): Bacteria > Bdellovibrionota_B > Oligoflexia > Oligoflexales > CAIYRB01 > CAIYRB01. Next base: position 60,495 of record JAPLFX010000033.1, on the reverse strand, counting down.
GGCCACTGGAGTCGCATGTTGCAATAGGTACGTCGTTGCCCGCTTCAACACTGAATCAGGAATGCCAGCTAGGCGGGCCACTTCAAGTCCATACGAGTTATCGACGGCGCCGTCTTTGAGGCGGTGCGTGAAGATAATTTGGCTATCTTGCTCGACGACCTCGGTCTGCATCGGCCGCACCGAAGGCAGTGTCGCGGCGACCGGAATCAATTCGTGGTAGTGCGTGGCAAATAGCGAATAGCAGCGGATCCTCAGCGCTAACTCCTGCAAGATGGCAGCGGCGATCGCTAGGCCATCGCGTGTCGATGTGCCGCGGCCGACTTCGTCGAGGATGACGAGGCTTTTTTGTGTTGCATGGCGAAGCATGTGCGCCGCTTCCGACATTTCCACCATGAAGGTTGATTGTCCCTTAGCGAGATCATCGCTGGCACCGACGCGGGTAAAAATGCGGTCAAATACCGGCAATCGCGCAGTCTTCGCCGGTACATAGCTGCCGATTTGGCAGAGGATTGCGGTCAATGCCGTTTGCCGCATGATGGTTGATTTGCCAGCCATGTTCGGACCGGTGATCAGTAGGTGCTTTTGCTGCGGCGTCATGGTGATGTCGTTGGCGCAGTACTTGTGGCGGCCCACATAGCGCTCCACGACCGGATGGCGCGAGGCTTTGAGTTCGAGGCGGTCGTCGTCGGCTAGGCGAGGTTCGCAATAACCGAATTTGAGCGCTTGCCACGCAAAGGATTGGAGGAGATCGAAGCTTGCCAGGGCCTGAGCGACCGAGCGTAGGTCGACACGGAACTTCGCTAGTTCAATAAGCAATCGTTGATACAGCTCGGCTTCTTTAGCGACAGCTTTGTCTTGCGCCGAGGCCAGTGCTTCGCCGAGCTCTTGTAGCGCGACGGTGAGAAAGCGGTCGCCGTTGACCATCGTCTGGCGGCGGATAAAGTCTGTCGGCACCTTGGCGGTATGGGTGCGTGTGACTTCGATTAACAGACCGTAGGATTTGTGGTTTTTGATCTTCAAGCTGCCGATACCGGTCGCCGCGCGCAGCTGCTCTTGATAGGCCTCGACCTGTGTTTCGCCGCTACGGGCCAGTTCATTGAGCTGGTCTAGGTCGGGGTCAAATCCCGTGGCAAAAACGCCGTTGCCAAAGCCCAGCCCCTGCGGTTCTGGCTGAAGGGCATGTGTCAGGATTTTAAGCGGGCTCTTATAGAATTTAAGTCCGGTCGCGACCGCCTTGTAGAGATCTTCGGGCAGGTGCTCACCTTTCTCACCGGTGAGATTGTCGAGCAACCACTGGGCTTTTGCCAGGGCCTGAGCGATCTTGGCTAAATCCGCGGGATTCGCTGTCGTCGCGAAAACCCTGGTCGAGAGGCGCTCCAGATCAGGAATGTTCTTGAGTTGCGCGCGGGCTTCAGTCAGGCGGCTTTCGCCTATTCCCAGAAGGCTGCGAACGGCGGCATGGCGGCCGCGGATCTGCTGTGAATCGATCAATGGGTGGCCGAGAAAGTAGCGCAAGAGGCGAGCGCCCATCGGCGATAGGGTGCGATTTATTTCCTTGAGCAAACTGCCTTCGCTGTCACGCCTGCGCGCGGTTTCAAACAGTTCGAGGTCACGCACCGCGGTTTCATCGAGGATCATCGTCTGTGGCTCATGCAGAGGTCGCACCGAGAGAAACTGGCTGACGCTCGCTTGTAGCGACCGGAAGTGGATGAGTAGCGCGGTGATCAGAGGCTCGCCACCGACGACGGCGCCACAGGGTTGAGAGGCAAGATCCTGTTTGCCAAACACCTCGCTGAGGACCTGTTTTTGCTCGGTCTTATCGCGCAAGGGCGCTTCGGCGAGGGACTCTAAGAGCAGCGATTGTTCCTCGCGCAGGGGCTGCAATAACGCTGTAAGCTCGCTGTGGAAAAAGCCTCTGGTCAGCACCTCTCTGGGTCGAAAAGTCGCTATAACCTCAACGACTTCCGAGAGTGAGGCGACATTTCCAAGACGTAGCTCACCGGTGGATAAGTCGGCTACGGCCACGGCCCATTTGCCGCTTCCTGGTTCCTCGTGGGCGGCGGCGACGTAATTTGGCGCATCGCGATCCAAGGCCTCGGGATCATCGACGCATCCCGGCGTCAGGGTGCGGGTGATGTCGCGTTTGACTAAACCCTTAGCCTCAGCGGGATCCTCGATCTGATCGGCGAAGGCCACTTTAAAGCCTTTACGCAGGAGCTTAAGCCAGTAGTTGCGGGCGCTGTGATGAGGCACACCGCAGAATGGAATGCGCGCCTCATCGCCGCGCTCGCGGCTGGTCAAAGTGAGTTCAAGCAGCGGCGCCACTAGCTCAGCGTCGGGGCCGAAGATCTCAAAGAAGTCGCCCATGCGAAAAAATAGAATGGCATCGCCGCAGCGACGCTTGAGGTCCCAGTATTGGCGCATCATCGGAGTCATGGCTGCGACTTCATCGGGCGTCGGAAAGGTCATGCAAAGGTCTCGCTGGCAAAGGCGTAGGACAATTTCAACAGCTCGCAGGACTCTAGCAAACCTGGGCCTATATTCCCAAGAACATCCATTCTTAGGAAACCGCGAGCGCAAGCCCGCGAATAAACATCCATGGATCGGCCGCATGGACCGCGGCGGCAGTGCGGCGCATGGTGTCCCCACTGGTGATGACGTCGTCGATCAAAAGCAGCGCTTCGACCTTGGCAGCAGCCAGGGTTCGACTGCAAAGGCGGAGGCTAAGCCCCTTGAACCATTCCGGCATGTCTTGTTCGCTGCGGTTGCGTTGGTGCCTGCCCAGTAGTGCGTGCTTGCGCCAACGCCAATGCAGATGCAAGGGCGCTGTCAGAACCTGAAGGGGCCCATGAGCTTGCTCTTTGGAGATCTGGCTGGCGATATCGATGCGTCCTCGTACTCGGCCCCATAGGCTGGAGGCACAGGGCATCAAAGCCTGGCTCCAGGACGTCAGGCCGGGCAGCGTTGGGTGCGCTTGGACCAGGGCGATCAGGAGGCGGAGCGCTGGTAGATCGCCGCCCACTTTAGCCCGGATGATCAGCCGGCGAATGAGCCCCTGGTAGCGGTAAAGGGCGGTGATATCAATGAGTGGAGGGCCACCCAGCGAGATTTGCGCGGCGCCGCAGCGAAGCTCGGCTAGTTCATCGCTGCAAAGGCGACAGAGCAAACTGGTCCCTAAAACCGACACTAAGTCCCGCTGCGAGAAGCAGCCGACACACACTCGCCAAAGCATCGGCGCCTCCCTTGTCCAAAGTCCTGTGCTCGATGCGATGAAAGCACGCATGCGACACCTTGCTTTACTCCGGTCCCCTTTTGTTTTACACCGACATGCACTGGGTCGAGCCTGACCTGTGCTAGATGAACCGACCGCCCCCCTCCCCTTCCGACGGAGCTTAGCGATGCACCAGCGACCTGCCCTGCGTTTTGACGAATGGACTCGGGTAAAACCGGTCATCGGCATGCTTCACCTTGCGCCATTGCCCGGGTCGCCTCAGGCAAGTCAGAGCCTTGCGGCAATCACCGAACGAGCCTTGAGTGACGCCGCCGCTTTGGCAGCAGGCGGTTGCCACGCCTTGATGATGGAAAATTTCGGTGATGTGCCATTTTATCCCGGTCGTGTTCCCGCGGTCGTGGTGGCGGCGATGACGGCGATCGCCGCTGCGGTGCGGCGTCAGACACCGTTGCCCTTAGGCATTAACGTGCTGCGCAACGATGGGCAGAGTGCTTTGGCCGTGGCGATTGGGTCTGGCGCTGAGTTTATTCGGGTGAATGTACTGAGCGGTGCTCGCGTGACCGACCAGGGTCTCATCCAAGGCATCGCTCACGACCTGCTGCGCGACAAGGCACAGCTTGGCGCTACCGGGGTGCGCATCTTGGCCGATGCGGATGTCAAACATGCAGCTCCGCTGGCGGCACGAGATCTCGGCGACGAGGTCAAGGATTTGTTGCTGCGCGGTCTTGCAGACGCGGTCATCGTCTCTGGAAGCGGCACGGGTCAGCCAGTGTCTATTGCTAAACTAAAAACGGTTAAGGAAGCTGCTCAAGGTCGCCCGGTCTTAATCGGCAGCGGTGCCACGGCAGCTTCTCTTGCCGAATTAGCGCCCTATGCCGATGGTTTTATCGTCGGGACGGCTTTGAAGCAAGATGGGATATCGGTCAATCCGGTCGATCCCAAGCGCGTCAAGGAATTCATGGCCGCGCATCTGGCTTCTTGCCGCGCGCATTTGCCTTAACAACCTGGGCTTGAAGGGTCAATGCGGCGCTTTCGAGGGTGCTGTCTAAGGCTTTGATGTAGGCTTTCAAGTGGGCTATTGTCGGCAGTGTAAAGGCGAACTTCGACAGCTCGTCGATCTCTTCATTTTTATATTCCTTGCACAGATAAAAGTCGTAGGCCTTGAAGTGGTCCGCCGCATCGTGGTCGAATTCGAACTTGGTTTTGCTCACCCGCTCCTTTAACTGCGCATTGCTTTCTTGATCCTGTCCTAGCTGTTTCGCCGCCAGCAGCACGGTGAAGTCCATGCCTAGACGAAAGCTTTGATAGAGATCCGTGTGCCGCCAAGCCTTATTAAAGGTGGCCAGCGCATTTTTGCGATTCGGGCGCAGGATTTGTGCAGCGTGTTGATCAAAGTAGGCGGTGAGCGTTGATTCGCTCGCCTGCAGCGCAGCGCTGACGCTTTGGTGGTACTTGACGCCAGGGGGGCTGCCTAACCAAGCTTGCACGGTCGCAACATCTTGTTGGTTGCTGTATTTGGCGTAGGCCCGCTTGAATACCGGATAGAGGTTGGCACCTGAATACATGCGCTTACTGAATCCTAGGAGTTGGTTTGCGGTGGCTTCATTGATGAGCTTAGCTTTGCGTTGGCGGGCCACGGCCAGAGCGAAATATTCCTGAGCATGATCCAGCAAGCTGACCGTGGCTAAACCTGTCAACACCTCTTGGGTGGCTTCCGGTGTTGTCTCAGCCATCGCCCGAGGTTCAAACAGCAGGACGGCGAGGCCAATGCACGTAGTCATGATTGTAGAAATGATAGCAAAGGTCTTAGCCTCGACTATCCGCATATAAGAGTATCCTTTCATTGCGAGCAAAGACCACCTCCCATCCTAGGATACGCGCCGAAGCGTGTTCATCGCTTTCATCAGGATTTGGTTGCGCTGGAGCTGATCGAGTTTTTCCAAGGCCGGTACGGCATCTGGATGGTTCGCTTTGAGGCTTGCGATGATATTGCTCGCTTGTAGCTGGCGAAAGCCAATCTCGAGAGCTCGAGTGACGACCATGTCGATTTCGTTCATTTCGCAGGGCTTCATAAGAAAATCACAGGCTCCGAGTCGGACGGCGCCGATGACGGTTTCAATCGACCCATAGCCGGTTAGAAAAATTACCGGGGTGTTGTTTCCAGCGGCTCGTAGTTTAGTGAGCATCTCAATGCCGTTCATATGTGGCATATTGATGTCAGATAGTATCGCATGGGGCGCGGCCGCCGTTGTTTGAGCTAGGCTGGGCAAGAACTCAAGCGGATGGCGATACGAGGTAACATCATAGCCTAGGTGCGAGACAGCAGAGACTAGCAGCTCTCTGGTATCGTCCTCGTCTTCAATGATGACCAGGTGGCGGCGAAGTTGCGTTGTCGCTGTCATGGGGGATCCTTTGCGGAGAACAGGTAACAAGGTGGTACATGGTCCGGGTCCGTTGGCAGCCCAGAAGCAAAAAGCGCTGAGAACCGCCACGGGAGTCTATCGGCTACCCCATGCCGATCTTTATGCACCGGTGGCGACGCCCGTGTTTGTGTCGTTGTCCTAAAGGAGCTGCAATATGGTGGCGGGTTCGGCAGTTAAAGCCGGCGGCCAAGATCGATCAGCGGGGTCAAAGTCCTGGACTAAACATGGTGGTAGCTAGTCCCCTTGAGGATGTTGACCGCTCTATAGAGCTGCTCCCAAAGCAGCAGCCAAGCCATGTCACTGGTCAACGTCGCCTTAGATAAGCACCAGGTCAATTGCGCCTGCTGGCGTTGCGCTGGGTTGAGTCCGAGCGGCCCGCCGATGAGAAAGGTCAGAGATTTGATCGCCGGGTTGTCGCAATGCTTTTGCAAGTGGCTTGCAAGCTGGGGCGACGTCCATTCCTGACCGCGCTCGTCTAGTGCGATCAGAAGATGGTCGCTTGCGGGCTTTAACAGAAGGCGTTCAAGCCCGCTGTCGTCTTTGAGTTCGTGGCTCTCAATATGCATCGGCCTGGCTAGCGGCAACAGGCGCTCGGTGTACATCGACGCAAGGGAGCGGATCTCTGGGTAGGCAATCCGCCCGAGCTTGATGACGCGGATCCTCAAGCGTCCGCCTTCGCCTCATCACTAGCACCGATCGGCACCAGCTTGGCCTTTGGCCACAGGCTTTCCAAGGCGTAGTAATTGCGTACAGCGTCGTAGAAGATGTGGATCAACGTCGAGCCAAAGTCGATCATGATCCAGTTGCCTGACTGCTTGCCTTCGACGGCGACCGGACGGACATTAAAGACGCGGCGGCAACGCTCTTCAATCGAGTCGGCAATAGCCCTGGTCTGGCGTTCGTTTTCACCCGAGCAAACCAGTTGGTAGTCGCACAGGTCGGACAGTCCGCGTAGGTCTTGCACGATGCAACGCACGGCCTTTTTGTCGGCAGCGGCGAGTACGGCTTCACGAGCGATGTCTAAGGGAGTCATAGCTGGTCCTTTGGTAGCGAATAAAGTTGATGATGCTTGATGTAGGACGTAACGGCCGGTGGCAGCCAGGCCGCAGTGGTGCCACCAATAGTGTGCTGCGCCAATGCTTGCCGCGCGCTGCTGCTTGCAGCGGCACTGACGGCCGCGGTGATGAAGTAGGTGCGCTGTGAATCGGCGCCGAGGCTGGCTGATGCATCGTCTGGATTCCAGGTGAGCTCAAGGCCGAGAGCGGCGGCGGTTTGCTCTGTGGCTTCGGTTAGGCTCGTAGAGCCTGCTCGAGAGACGACGACCAAATGGGCTCGCTGCAGGATTTGCCGTGGTTCATGCCACTTGGGTAATGCCGCCCATTGATCTTGGCCGAGTAAAAAGCCAAGTCGTTCGTTTGGCAAGGCCGCGGCCAAGTGGCGTAGAGTGTTGCTGGTGAAGCTTGGCCTGGGGAGATCTTGCTCCAAGGGTAACACTTCGACTCGTTGAGCTAGGTGGCTAAAAGCAAGTTGCGCCATCGCCATGCGGTGATCAAAGCTAGTGGTCACCGTTTTAAGGTGCTCCCCGGTTGCGGGCGGCTGTGCCGCTGGAAGCACATAAACTCTGGCCTTAGGAAAGCGCAGCAGTGCCTGCTCGACACAACCGATGTGGCCATCATGCGGGGGATCAAAGGTCCCGCCGAAAACGATGAGCGTGGGTTCATTAGGCGTGGTGATCGGCACGGCGACTCACGATCATAGGGCTCGATGCTTCGTCCGCTGCCGCTAAAGCCGCTTTCTCCTCGGTCACGAGGTCATAGAGGCGGCGCTTTAACGCGAGTAAGCCTTGCCCGGACACGGCGGAAATCGCCATCACTTCATAGCCCGCAGCCACGATGGGCAGCATGGCGTCCGCCAACGTTTGTGCGCAGACTAAGTCGGACTTATTCAGAATCACGACGGAGCGTTTGCCCGCTAGCTCCGAACTGAAGTTCGCCAGCTCGACCTTGAGGATTTCGAGTGCTTCGATCGGGGTGCGCTCTTCGGAAAACGCGTCGATCACATAGGCGATCAAACTAGTCCGCTCAAGATGCTTGAGGAATTGCAGGCCAAGGCCACGGCCCTCACTAGCCCCTTCAAGCAAGCCCGGTACGTCCGCCATCACCACCGAGCGCGTCACATAGTCGCCATCGTCGATTTCGACGACGCCTAAATTCGGCACTAGCGTGGTGAAGGGATAGTCTGCAATCTTCGGTCTTGCAGCGCTGACTCGGCTTAGCAAGGTCGATTTGCCGGCGTTGGGAAAACCAGCCAGTCCGACGTCGGCGAGCAGCTTAAGCTCAAGCTTCAGTTCGCGTTCTTCGCCGGGCCCACCTGGTCGAAACTCCTCCGGAGCCTGGTGCGTCGGCTTGACCCAGTGAGTGTTGCCAAGGCCATGTCGGCCGCCTTTTGCGACCTGCAGGAGGTCACCGTCGCATAATAGTTCGCCCAAGGTCTCGCCGGTCACTGCATCGACCACCACGGTGCCGACCGGTACCGGGATGATGAGGTCTTCGCCGCAGGCGCCGCGGCATTTGTTGCTACCGCCTCGAACGCCATCCTCAGCACCATAGATGGCACGGTAACGTAGCGAACTTAAAGTATTCAGGCGGTTCGTTCCAAGCAGTTTAACGCTGCCACCGGTGCCGCCGTCGCCACCGTCAGGCCCGAGTTTGGCTCGACCCTTGGCAGCCATAAAGCTGACGATACCGTGGCCGCCGCGGCCAGCCTTGACCAAGATCTCGATGCTGTCGATAAACTTCATGTGAACGCCATCTGTGTGAGAGAAATGGGACGAGCTAGCGGCAGGAAAAAGGGTCAAGGCCAAGGCAGAGGGAAAGGGGAAGTCGTACTTTTAAGGGAAAAGCCCGGAACCACAAGATCCCAGGCTGACTGCTGCTTAACCTGCCTCGCGGGGAGGTGGATTAAGCTAAGGGCTGAACACTGACGCGTTTGCGGTTGCCAGCGGTCGTCTCGTAGGAGACCACGCCATCGACCAATGCAAACAACGTGAAATCGCGGCCTAAGCCGACGTTGGTGCCATTCTTGACGGTACCGCCAACTTGACGAACCAGGATGCTGCCCGCAGTAACGGATTGGCCGCCGTAGACTTTAACGCCACGGTACTGGGGGTTTGAATCCCGACCGTTTCGACTACTGCCGCCTGCTTTCTTGTGTGCCATGGTCTTGGACCTTCTGTTTTAGGCGTTGATAGCGCCGATTTCGAGCACGGTGATCGGTTGACGATGGCCGTACGTGCGCTTGTAATTCTTGCGGCGTTTGTATTTAAACACCGTGATTTTGTCCGCTTTTTCTTGGCTCTTGATCGTGGCGCTGACCGAGGCGCCGGCTACTGTTGGAGCCCCCACCTTAATCGTCGAGCCGCCAACCAAAAGCACTTGGTCGAACGTAAATTTATCACCGACGTTGCCGGGAACCCGGTCAATCGTTAGGGTTTCGCCTTGGGCTACTTTGAACTGCCGAGAGCCGGCCCGTATCACCGCGTACATCTTGAGACTTCCTCCGAAACTGGATACCTCTTTGCGAGGGCCCCATAGTGGTCGAACCGATCCCATCTGTCAACCGGAAAGGAGCTTTGTTTAGGCTAGGCGCGAGGCGATGGACAGACCGACGCTCAGACGGCTATGAATAACAGGTTCTTATTCCTAATATGATCTTAGAGCGGACGGAGAGTTTCGAAAGATGGCCACTTGCAGATGCCGGCGCGACGCACCGAACCATTCCTTTGGCGGCGAGCTGCCGACGCCCCATTATCCACCAAACCTCGAGATTGAGCCGGTTCATCTAGATATTTCGCTGTCTTTGGCGATTGAGGCGGAGACTGCCAAGGTGCTGGTACGGACCACGGTGGTAGCGCGAAAGGCCGGCACTAAGACCTTGGTTTTAGATGGGATCGATTTTCTTGGGCTAGTCGTCGTGGCGGAGGTGGATGCACCGCATTTGACTTACGATGGCAAGAAAATCGTGCTGACGTGGGCCAGACCTTTTGCGCACGGTGAGCAGCGCTCGGTCGCTTTGAGTTACCGTGTTGAGCACCCGATATCAGGGATGTTTTTCAAGGCTCCGAGCGCCGCGGATCCAGCCAAGCCGCTAGCGGTGGCGACGGACCACGAAACCGAGCTGGCCCGCTACTGGCTCGCCTGCATCGACCAGCCCAACGTCCGCACGACCCTGGCGTTTCATATCACTGCGGCGGAATCGCTGAGTATTTTGGCCAACGGCAGGTTGGAGTCCGAAGAGGTCCATGGCGACGGCACGAAAACCGCGCATTGGCGTCTAGATCAACGTTGCCCAAGTTATTTGGTGTGCTTTGCGGTGGGGGATTTTACCCGCTTTGATGACGGCACTTTCGACACGCTGGAGGTCGCCTATTTTGGCTGCAGAGATTTTAGCCCACAGGACCTGGAACTGAGTTTTGGCCGCACCAAGGCGATGCTCAGCTGGATCACCAGGCGCCTGGGTGTGCCTTTTCCCTTTCCTAAATATTATCAGTTTGCCTTGCCGGATTACGGCGGCGCCATGGAGAACATCTCCCTGGTTAGCTGGAACGATGACCTGGTCTGCGACCAACGCAGCATTGCCGAAGGCGGCTGGTTGACCGATCAGGTGAATATCCATGAGATGGCCCATTCCTATTTCGGCGACCTGGTGGTGTGCCGAGACTTCGCCCATGCGTGGCTAAAGGAGTCTTGGGCAACCTATATGGAGACTTGCTGGCTTGAAGACAGTAAGGGCAGCGACGAACAACTCTATGACCTTTATTCAAATGCTCAGCGCTATATCGAGGAGGTTCAAGATAGCTACGCCAGGCCCTTGGTGACGCGTACTTTTACCTCATCATGGCAGATGTACGATCGGCATTTGTATCCAGGCGGAGGTTGCCGACTGCACACCTTGCGCCACGAAATCGGCGACGTGCTGTTTTGGCAAGCGGTGACGGAATACCTGCAGACCTTTCGTGATCAGGTTGTGGAGACCCATGACTTTCAGCGCATGCTGGAGAAGCATGCTGGCAGGTCCTTGCAAAAGCTGTTTGACCAGTGGATTTACACGGCGAGCTATCCGCAGTTGAAGGTCGCCTTTAGCTATGATGCGGAAAGACACGTAGGCTCCTTTACGATCGAGCAAAAGCAGGTAGACGAGAAGGCGCGGATTCCCGCCTTCGAGCTGAATACGGAGATTGCTTGGACGATCGGTGGCGAAGACTTCAGTCAAAAGATCGCTTTGACGGAAGCCCGGCACACCTTCCAGGTCGCGATGTCGCAAGATCCTGAGCAGGTTCGCTTTGACCCATCCTGGAAGGTTCTGCATTCGCTTGATTTTGATCCCGGCTCAGCAAAGCTCAAGGAGCAGCTGAGCAAGGCTAAGGATGTCCCCGGGCGCATCCATGCCGCGCAGCAGCTCGTGAAGACCGGCAAGCGAGCGGATCTCCGGGCGGTTCAGGCAGCATACGGCGGGGAGACATTTTGGGGCGTTCGTTGTGAGATGATCAAAGCACTAGCGAGTAGTAAATCGGAAGAGGGTATAGCCGCATTGGTCGGAATCATCGCAAGCGAAGAAGACCCCTTGGTTTTGCCAACTGTTTTCAGCCAGGCTGGGCTCCTTCGTGATGAGCGGATTCAGGCGGCTTTGGTTCAGCGGCATGCTCGAGGTGGCCTCGGTCCCAAGGCGCAGGCGTCGCTTTACAGCGCCTTAGGTAAGCAGCGCGATCGTGCCCCGCTGGACTTGTTGCAGGCGGCGGCGAAGATCACCCACCCGCGACATGGGGTCGAACAAGCGACGGCCTTGGCCGCACTCGGTCAAACCCGGCGCCCCGAAGTGGTGCCGCAGCTCCTGGCGGCCACGGCACCAGGTGAAACCCCGTACCGTGCCCGTGGTGGCGCCTTGCGTGGACTAGCGGCGATCGCACCCTATGTTGAGCGCGGCCTTCAGGCCCAAATCATCGAGCGCTGTGTCGACCTACTGCGCGACCCTGAAGCCAGTGTGCGCAAAGAGGCCGCCAAGGCGCTGAGCGCGGCCAGGGCGACCGGTGAAATAGCAGCGCTTGAGGCCTATAGGCTACGCGTGCCGTTGCAGGAGCAGGTGGCCATCGATCCGCTGCTCAAAGGCCTGCGTAGCAGCGCCGCAACTCCGTTGAAAGCCCTGGAAGAACAGGTCAATACCTTGCAAACTAAGCTCAGAGCGCTAAACGAAAGGCTACAAGACCTCGAAGATAAAGGCCGCTGATCATGCCGATACTGAAGACGACGTCTGGTGATATCTATTATGAAGTCAACGGCCAGGGCCCCCCGCTCGTCCTTCTTCGCGGCCTGGGCCGTACCGTGCGTCATTGGCTTGGTTACGAAAAAGACTTGGCCGAGCAGGCCGGGGTGCAGGTGATTACGATCGACTTGCGCGGCATGGGACGGTCGACGGCAACGGCCAAGTGGAGTCAATCGATCTTTGCGCATGCTGATGACGTCACGGCCGTCTTGGACCACCTGAAGATCGACAAAGCGCACATCATGGGAGTGTCGCTTGGCGGGATGGTGACGCTGGCGCTCGGTATTAAATTTCCGGCCAGGTGTCGTTCGTTGATCGTGATGAATACCAGTATCGCCGGTCAGCGGGTGCTGCGCTTGTCGCCGCGCGCCGTGGTGACTTTGGCGCAGGCGGCGCGGTTTCGTGATGAGCGGTTTCACGCTCGTTTGGTCGATGTATTGGTCTCGCCGTCTTGTCTGCCTGTCGCAAAGGCGAAGTTCACCCGTGAGTACGCTGCCATCGCCAAGGACGAAGGTCTTTACTTTTGGATGGTGTTAAAGCAACTCGTTGCGGCGGCACGGTTTTTAGTCAAAAAAGATTTACAACAGATGCAGGTGCCAACCTTGGTCCTCTACGGTACCGACGATCGGTTCGTGCCTAATACCAATAGTGAGAAGCTGGCGCAGCTTCTGCCTTGCGCCAGATTGCAGCCGATTGCTCAAGCTGGCCATGAAATCAGCTTGGATCGGCCGAAGGAACTGTCTCAGGCCGTAGCCGACTGGTTGCGCGGCTAAGCAAGACCTTCTTCGCGAACGCCGCTGACGCCGCCGCTGGTGGCTGGGAAAGTTCTGCCGGTAGACGGGTCGACTTCGCCTAGCCGGAGCCCTCCCCCCGGCGATAACCCATTGAGTTCTATTGCGCGAGGCGGTGGCACGCTTCCTGCTTAGGTAGATACGAGTCGTTCTATTTACCGAGATCGACGCGCTTCTAGTCCTTGTCGGATTCAACGGAGAAAACTTTAGTGGCCGCCAGTCTCCTCACCTCGCAAAACCCCATGCCGATGACCGCGGCGCCAGCGCCGGAGGGCACGCGTGTCAATCAGCCGTCTGTCGTGCCGGCAGCTAAGGCGGGCAGCGGGCGGAGTTTTAGCGATGAGCTGATGAAGCCGAGCGCGGCTCCCAGTGGTAGCCAAGCTACCTCAGCTGCGGCTGCAGGCACGGCGGCCAGGCCAACTCCCACCAGGGGTACACAAGACGCACAGGTCAATGACTCGTCGACGACGGCTGGTCAGGCGCCGAAAAGGACTTCGGCGGCAGTCAAACATGACGTCGATAAATCTCCCGCAGTCGCTATGTTAACCGGGAAACTCGATAGGGTTCCTGCAACCGACATTCCAGCTCTGGTGACGGGCAATAAATTCATCAATGACGCGCTATCGACCGATGAGATTCCCGAGTACCTAAACAAGCCGGCAGCTGTTGCCGACCTTGTTAATGATCTTGGACTACCGCCTCAAATGCTCCAGCAGGTTCAGGCCGTCGGGTTGGATCCTGGGCAAAAGCTCACGCCAAACGCCTTTCTCAAGGCCATGGGCATTGACCCGCAAAGGGTGATGGCTGAGCTGACGCAACTGAAGGCTAATCTGCCGCTTGAAGGCTTGGCGCCCTATATCAATCGGGCGCAGGCGCTGAACCCCACGACTGCCGACCTGGTTGCGCCTGTTGCCCTGCAGCCACAGCCGGTGCAGCCAATTCAGGCGGACCGGCTGGGTCAGTTAGGCCAGCAGCAGATGCCAGGGCCAACGCCGGTGACTCCGACCATCCCATTAGTCGCCGATGTGGATCCGATCGGCTTTGCCTGGGTTGCCAAGCCGAACACGCTATCTCCAACACCGTTGGAGCCCAAGCCTTATCCTGGATTAAACGGGCTAAACGGATTAAACCCTGGCTTGCAGATACCGGCCGAAGCGTTACCTGAGCGGCCTAGCCAGTCCGATGAGCTGTCGCCGCAAGCTCTGATGGCAGCTATGCAGGGATTGCCGAGAACGCAACGGCCAATCTCTGACCTGCTTAAGGCGACTCCATTGGCTCCCGCGGACGAGCGCGTGGTCGTCGCCGCTTCAATGCTCAGGGCACCGAATGGCGTCGATGACTCTCTCGAAGCCGTCATCGCTAGAGCCAATCCAGATGGTTCTCTCGATGTCTTGACGCTGCAAGATGCCCCACTGGCACGCCCGAGGAACGACTTTGACCAGCCAGCAACATTAAACAAAGCTTCTTTTGATGCGTTTGCTCAGCTCGGCGCCAAGATGCGGGCTGCTGATACGGTGGTGCTAGCAGACCCTGAGCCGACGCAGCGAGCAGTGTCCTTTGACCCTTTTCTCAACGAACAGATACTTAGCCGTGGCCTCGATGTATCAGGTAAACCCGAGGCAGCCTTTGCGTTGCTTAAGGGGCGAGCCAATGACCCAGGCGTGGTGATGATGCAGGTTAAAACCACGGAGGTCGCGACGGTGATGCCGGCCTCAGCCTCCTCCCAGGGCGCTCGTTTTGAGGCTCTCGATCAAAAGGCGCTTCTCCGTGACCTGATGCAAAATAACTCCGATGTCTTTGGCCTGACCAAGGTGGAAACGATTAGGTTCGATGCGCCGCAAAGCTCAGCGCAGCCGATGCAGGACCTTCGCCTGCAGTCACCGATGCTCATGATGACCTCTGAGGAGAAGAGTGGCGACCGCAACTCTTCGGGCGGCGAGCAGCCAAGCCGTGATCCTGGTCAGCAATCGGACCACGGTAAAGGCCTCCGCGAGCTAGGCCTGAGTCTACACCAACCGCAGACCCAGCAAACGCATACGACTAGCTTTGCAACGTCGGCCGCCGCCACTACTGAGCCACTAAACGTGCAGAATCGCTTCGATTTGATGCAGAAGGTGGTCAACCACGCGACGATGTTGGTAAAGCAGGGTGGCGGTACGGTGCGACTCGACTTGAGTTCACCTGAGTTCGGACCGCTTGAGTTGGCCCTAAATATGAACAAAGACAAGATCGATCTGCGCGTACTCGCCGGATCTGACCGCGCTCGTGATGCCATCGCCGCCGACCTGAACCAATTGAAAGGCGCCTTAGCGATCCAAAACGTCCAGCTCGGCAAGGTCGAGGTCGGCGTGAGTGGCCGGCAGCCGCAGTCCCAGCAGCAATTCACTGGGATGAACCAGCAGGGCGGCGGGCAACAAATGGGTGGTCGGTCGCAGGATGAATGGCGGGGACAAGTCCGCACACCTCAGGTCAACCCTGTGAGTACGATCGCACGGCCGCGGGTACCGGCCGCAATGCTGCAAGGTCAAGTCAACGATCAAGGTAGGATCGCAGTCCGTGCCTGACTCGGCATTAGTTGACGATAAGGATGAACAGCTATGAATGCAGCGACGGAAGCCAAATTTAAGCCCTTCGAGTCACCCGCGACGCGCGACTTCAGCGATGTCAAGGTGAATGCGCCGGACGCGGCGAAAGCGGTGGACGGCGGAGCGCCTGATAAAGCTAGCTTTCGCGATATTCTGCTGAACTCGAATGATGATACCGCCCGCGAGCGCGTCGCACAGAAAAACGGCGATCAACTGCGCATGGCTAAGTCCGATGATGAGTTTGCCAAGATGATGGCCGCCAAGGCAAACCAAGGCGTGACGCGTAAACCGCAAAACGAGTTGGACAAGGACGCCTTTTTGAAACTGTTCGTAACGCAGATGCGCAACCAGGATCCCATGAGCCCCGACAACAGCTCGCAGATGGCCGCGCAATTGGCGCAGTTCCACGGTCTAGAGCAGATGATGAATGTCAATAAAAACCTCGAGAAGATGCAGAACGACGAGGCCCTTGGCCGAGCCGTCACCCTGCTCAACTTTGTCGGTAAGGACATCAAGCTGGATAACGGCAAGTTGATGGTCGAGGGTGGCAAAGTGGCCACGGACGCGAGCTTCAAACTCGACAGCGAGTCGGTGAAGACCATTCTTGAAGTGCGTGACGGTGCCGGGGTGGTTGTTGCCAGCAAGGACTTAGGCCACGTGGCGCCGGGGGAAACCAAGCTGGAATGGAGCGGCGGCAATAAGAATGGTAAACCGCTGTCGGACGGTGCCTACACCTTTAGCATTCAAGCCACGGATATGCAGGGTCAGACTTTAGCGGCACCTGTGTCCAGCACCCTCCAGGTCACTGGGGTTGATCTGCACGACGGCGGCGGTTCGTTTTACACCGCAGTTGGTAAGGTTGGTGTGCGCGAGGTGGCGTCCGTGGGTTCGCAAGGCTATAGCAAGGTTCGGCCGGCAAGTGTTGAAAATCTTGTGCCACCATTAGCTGGCGATGCCGTCGCTGAAGGGTCGCCGGCGCCGGCCAAAACGGTGGCGGTAGCAGCGCAGCAAAACGCGCAGACACCCGAGCCTAAGCGTGCCGGCGCCGCCTCGACTGGTCTAAACAACGGCAGCTCTGGCGAGCAGACTGCGGTCCGGCTGCCGATCTCGGTTCCTGGACCAGTTCCGGCGGCGCAAGTCCCTGCTGTGAAGGTCGAAAAGCCCTCTCCGGTCCCCGTTAAATCCGATAAACTAGCGTCAGCTAAAGCCCAGAAGGCCTGATGGGATCTATGCGCATTTATGTTTGCTGTAGTCTGCTGATGGTCGCAGCGTGCACAACTCCAACGGTGGTACCAGTCCCAGCGACTGTTGCTGCTCCCGTGGCCAAAGCAACGGCGCCTGCAGTAGCAGATGTGCCCTCTGTCGCCGAATGTCCGATTCGCAACACCGTTTGCACGATGGATTACAACCCGATGGTTTGTTCCGCCGCAGCCTATGCTGGTAAGGCCCAGTCTGTTGCCGAGCAGTCGATCGCTTGGGGGCCCAATGGCTGCGCTGCGAAACTAAACCTGCATCGCCAAATATGTGCTGCAGGCCTTTTGCCGTCTAAGCTCGGTGAAGTCCAGTGCGTCCCGGACGCTAGCAACGGCCATTGTCCACCGGCAAGCGCGGTGTGTCAGGCGCATGGTCAGCCGACCAAGTGCCGTGCGGATGCCTACGGCAGCCAGCATCTAAATCCTGATTTGGCTGTCAAAGCAGCTGGGGCCAGCGAGTGCGAGGCTAAGGCCAAGTTGAATAAGGAAGCCTGCAGGCGCAATCTAGACCCAGAAAGGCTAACTGCCATCACCTGTAGCGCTCAGGTGCCGGCCCCGCACACACCGCCGGCGGTGCCGGCATCGACGTCCCCTTTAAATGGAGCGGCAAAGTGAGTTGGATCAAGTCTCCGTGGTCCTGGTTGTGGCTCTGGCTTTGCTGTGCGACGCCGCTTCAAGCCGAGGACCTAGTCGGGGTGGTTTACGTCAGCGGCGGCGATCTTCATACCGAGACGCATATCGATATTGATAAGAGTCACCACGGCCCTAGATTGTGCCCGGGAGAGATCGGCTACCGGATTCGCCACCTGAGTCAGCTACAGGTGCGAACTGTGGGCACCTGGCAGTTGCGTCAGGGCGGGGTTAAAGACTGCTTTGCAGCATCGTCGTTCCAGGTTCTGCGCATGGTAGGTGGCCGCGAGGCAGCGGTGGGTCGGCTCAGCGCCTCTGAAAGCGGTGGTGGCTATCTGCTCACCGGGGACGACGGCAAAATCGAACGCCTAGCGGATCTGACGCCGCGTCTGCGGCAGATGATGGGGGAACAAGTGATCCTCGATCTCAAGCCAATGGCCAATCCGGCGATCATGGATGTTAATAAGGTCGTCGTAAGCTACCGTCGCTATCCCTGAATTGACGTCTTAGCGTCAATTGGTCCATCATTTGGTGGTGAGCAATCTGTTTGGTCAGAACAAAGGAGTTGGCATGCATGGACTGAGAATGAGTCGAGTCGCGACGTTGCTGGCCCTAGGCGGCGCTCTGCATGCTTGCGGCACAACCGATAAAAAGGATAAGGAACCGACGACCACGTCTCCGACGGCTGTGGCTGGCAAAGGGTCGGTAACGACTGCAGTTAGCGGCCTGGCGTCGATCGATTTCTCTGCGGCTGCCGTCGGTTCGCAGTTTGTTCTGATGCCGGTGATTTTAGGTGATGTGGCAACCGTCACCGGCGCAGGTGCTCAGAAGTTTACCCTAACGCTGTCCGTGGCTGCGGCGGCCGCTAGCTCCAAGCTACTAAACTCCCAACCGGAGGTGCCAGCGTCCGTGGCAACGGCTACGGGGTCGATACCGACCATGAACTGGCGGCAAAAAGACGACGCGCTTAGGACCCTTCTCAATCGCTTTGAGCCTCGCCTCGGGGCAGCGCAGGGCGATGAGTTTTGGCGCTTGGCGAAGCGTGTGGACGCAGAGGACGCTCCGGGCTTTGCCGCGGCGGATGGTCCTGGAGAGGTCGAATCGATGTACCGCAGTGCGGTCAGTTCGGAGGCGACGCGGCCTAAGTTGGGGTCCGCTCGTTTTAACCTCGCCAGCAGCAGCTGCCCAAGTGCTGGAGGCACCGTCGCGGTGCCTAACGCCTCCTTGGTGCCGACCGACAAAGTCATTCCTGCGGCCGCAAGCTCGGTGGTCAGCACCGCCGACTACTGCATCGTTTACCTATCGAATCCTGTCACCGGAGGCGACAAGGCGACGATCGAGGCCTCGATCAAGGAGGTGATTCGTCGCTACAAAGAGGTGATTTATAAGGATCCCTTTGCCGTGGTGAATGGCTATACCTTTAAACCGATTTTTACGATCGTCGACTTTTCCGACACCAAACTGTGGCCAAACCTCGCCGCGCTGCAGGTGTCGGGGGCCTTTATCGCAAAGATGTCGGATGATACGGCTGATACCGTTGGCACGAACATGCCGATGATATACATGGCGTCCGACATCAGTAAGGTCGGTAAAAACGTCGGGGCAGCCGTTGACGCGGCGAAAAATAAGCGCTTGTGGCATGGCACGATTGCCCATGAGATGCAGCATGCGATTATGAATTACTTCCGCGCGCGCAAGGTATCGGCCGATCCTAAGAAATGGACCCTGGAGACTCCGGAGGTCGATGAGGGAATTGCGCACTATACCGAGGACTTGTTCGGGCATGGCGGAGAAAACTTCGATGACTTTGCCAAAACCTTTTTGACCACCTGGTACGATAAGGATCTCGTCAATCCGGTGCTTTCCGCAGCGGATGACTTGGCCTTAAACCGGGGCGCTGCACAGACTCTCATCTATTACTTGATCAGCCAAAAGGGTGGCGTGACCTTTACCAATGGGGTGGCGACGGGAGGTGACGGGCTGAAGTACCTTGCCGATGTCGTCAAGAGCGCGACTCATGTCGGACCGCAGAACTTAGCTGAGAAGTTTGGCGGTGCTTGGACTGATGCCATCAGCAATTATTTTGGTGCTCTGGCGATCGATGGATCAGGTATTAGCGACACGGACGCTAAATACACGGTTCAGGACCCGCAAAAGGCCACTAACCTGGTCGGCGAGGCTGATCGCTCTTACGGCATGCACTACAATAACTTTTCCGGCTTACCAAAGGCGCACACCTGGACGGAGGTTGCTAAGGATGCGGTGACCACACCGGAGCTGCAATACTATGCGACTTGTCCTTACCTATACACGGTAACTGATAGCACTCTGAAAGTCGGCTTTAAGACTAAAGATACCTTGCCAAATACGGCCGTAGCGGTCGTCCAAATTAAATAGCGAGGGCGCAAGACTATGAACATTCGTCCATGGCTCCTCACCTTGCTGGTCTCTGGTTTTGCAGGTCCGGCTTGGGCCGATGAGATCGAAGGCTTGGTTCGTGTGGTGGGGCGCTCCTTTGATGCTCAGACCTTGATTACACCGGAGAAGGAGACGTTGGGGCCGCAGCTTTGCGGCTCGGATGTGGAGCAGCGCATTCGCCACTTGACGCCACTGGTCGTCAAGGTTTCAGGTCGGTGGCAAACGAAAAAGGGCGGTCAGCGGGAATGCTTTGTTGCCGACGATGTTAAAGTCTTAAGGATGTCGAGCGGCCGCGATGCCCTGGTTGGTAGCCTGGCCGTCAAGGACGGCGTTTATTCCGTTAGCGGCGAAGGTGGCAAGGTCATCACCCTTAGCGATGTTCCGCCTGGACTTAAGAAATTGGTTGGCAAAAAAGTCATCGTCGACGGTAAGTCACCAGAGGACCCCGCCCTTGCAGCCAAGCCTGTGACGGGGACAGCGGTCAAGGACGCTGCTGCGGTAAAGTCGGATGTCAAGGTCGTGATCACCTATCAGGCATTTCCTTAAGGTAGTAGAGTCTGGGACTACCAGAGCTTTGTTGAACAGGCGCAGGTTTGTGCCACTTCGGAGGTTGAAGATGAAGGTTGCGGCAATGTGGGTACGAGTGATGTTGGCAAGTCTGAGTTTGTTTGCGGCGCAACAGGTGTTCGCGGCGGCGAAAACCCTGATCGAGCTCGATGGTGACACGCCCAAGCCGGGACTGGCGACTTCATGGTCGAAGGTGAAGGCTGGTGAGTATTCCTTCCAGCTTGATCCGGCCGGAGATCTAGGTAAAGGCGTGATGGTGACACCAGACGCGGTCAAGTCGAGTCTTGAATCGAAGCTCGGTGCGACCTTTGGTGTGAAGGTGTCCGCTAAGGGTGCGGCGGCGGTCAGCGTGGTCTTCACAGGCGACGAAAAGGCTTTTCTGGCACAGGTCGCAAAGACTAAGATTCGCGCTGGTCAGGATGTGGCATTGGCGTTGGAGAGCTCGACTTCTGAAGGCAGCATTCGCGCTAAAAAGACCGAACGGCCTGCCGGTGCAGGCGAAGTCAAAGCCTTGGTGATCAAGTCGGAAGGCGGTGTCATTTTGGCCAAGGCCATGGACTCTAAGACACCTCAGGTTAAAAGCGGCGACAAAGTGAAGGTCAAGGGCGACATCAAAGGCATTAAGAAAAATGACAGCATCTTTTTCAAGCCCGGTACCAAAGAAGGTGAAGTCATTGTCCCGGCTCCTGGGTCGCTGCTGCAGTAATAAGCCGGTCCGGCGCGGCATGATGCCGCAGGCCAAGGTCACTAGACTTAGGCGCGTGGATGCTCAGCTGAGCCTGAGGTTCACGCGTTTTCCTATTTAGGGCTTAACATCCGGCGCTTGCTGGTTTGGGGAGGCGGATCTATGATCCAAGCTCCCGTCCAGCCGCGCGCTGCGCGGCCGCCATGTGGCAGGTAGTCACTGGTTCGCTTTCATTGGCGGACTTGGAGGAATAGTCGTGAATCAAGCCGAATATCTTGTCGCTGCAACCCCGATTGATGGGACGAGCTGCGACCATGAAGCCATTCATATTCCCGGACTGATTCAGCCCTTTGGCTACCTCGTGGCGGTGAATGCGATCGGCAGGATTACGAGGATTTCCGAGAATCTGTGCGAGATTATCGGAATGCGGGGAGCGGACTTACTCAATCAAGACATCGCGGTGATCGATCCGCAGTTGCGCGACGTCGCGAAAAATCCTGGCGACGTCGATAAGAAGGTTCGTCTGAGAGGGCGCTCTTTGGTTGGGCGATGCTTTAAAGCCAACGACGAGTGGGTCGTCGAACTGCAGCCGCAGGACGAAGCGGCTACCCCCTCGATGCTAAAGACGTTCCATCAGAGCATACTGGACATCGGTCGGCAACAGTCGTTGGACGAAGTCGTGAGTTGCTTACCTGGCTTGGTCAAAGAGTTGACTGGATATGACCGCGTCATGGTCTATCAGTTTGAGGAAGATGCCCATGGTGCCGTCGTTGCCGAAGCTAAAAATGAAGACCTTGAACCACTGCTTGGACTGCATTACCCGGCTACCGATATTCCGGTTCAGGCGAGGGCCCTGTACAAACAAAATTTAATTCGTATGATTTCCGATGTAAACTATGCGCCGGTCGCGGTTGTTTCTGCAGCAAATTTGGGACCGCTGGACCTGACGATGAGTCATTTGCGTAGCATTTCACCCATGCACGTTCAGTATCTCAAGAATATGCTGGTGAGCGCGACCTTGGTCGTCTCTTTGATCGCTGATGGCGAGCTTTGGGGCCTCATCGCTTGCCATCACTATCAGGGGCCGCGGTATTTGGACCCGAGTTGTCGGCAAATGTGCATCTCAGTTGGAGCGGTTGCTTCGTTTGCAATTGGGTCTTGGAAGGAGCTACACCGCAGGGTTCGGATGTTCACCAACGGGTTGATCGCAGAAAAGTTCATCGCCGACTTAAAACGGAATCGCTCCGTAGCCGAATCGTTAGCGATCCACCATGAGTCCCTGCTCCTTGCGGCCGGGGCACGCGGCCTGTGTTTGATCGAGCATGAAACGGTGACGACCTGGGGAGTGTGCCCAAGTCTGAGTGACATCCACAAATTGGGTCGCTGGATTGGCAGCATTTTAACCGATCAAAAGCTGTATCAGACCAACCATTTGAAGCGCGACTATGAAGATGCCGAAGCGATCAAGGATACGGCGAGTGGCATGATCGCCATTAGGTTGCCTGTCAATTTCTCAAATACGTCGAAGAACTGCTTTCTCCTTTGGTTTCAGCCCGAGCAGATCGAAACGATCTACTGGGCTGGCAATCCGGAAAAGGCCGTCAACACCAATGCGGCCGGATCCGTTCTGTCGCCAAGGTCGTCCTTCGAAAAGTGGAAGGGAATCAGGAAGAATCGGTCGATCCCCTGGCCCGAAGAAGTCCTGACGACTGTTGCCAGATTTAACTTACATATCGTCGATTCGGCTCTTGAAGATTTTCGCATGTTGAGCCACCGGGCTCAAGTAAGAATCTCACAACTCGAACGACTTAGCTCGCTTGGCCAACTATCGACGGGAATTGCCCATGATTTTAATAATATCTTGCTTGGCATTCAAGGCGGTGCGCAGCTGATCTCTGGCACGTCCGATGGTAAAAAAATTGAGTCAGCTGTCGGTCGCATCAAGATGTTCTGCGAACGAGGTGCCATCTTAGTTCAGGGCCTGCTGCGCCATTCTCGCGCCGATGCAGCGGACTATACCTTTGCCGACTGCCGGTCCATATTGAACGATCTTACGGCTTTTGTTCATACCATGGAAGGACGTCAGTTCAACTTCGAGATTCGTGATCATACGGCACCGGGACAACTCCTCATCGTTGGTAACGGCAACGAGATTCTGCAATGCCTATTGAATCTGATCAACAACGCTAAAGACGCCCAAATTGGTAGAAGTGGTGTGATTGAAATCACCATGGCAGAAGATAACGCACGCGAGTTGGTATTATTTTCGGTGAAAGATCAGGGTACTGGAATCGATCCGCAGCACCTCGAGCGGATTTTTGATCTTTTTTTCTCCACCAAGAAGGCCAATGCTGGCACTGGACTAGGACTGGCCAACGTCCGCCAAATCGTGAGAAGTCACGGTGGCGATGTCAGCGTGCAATCAAAACTGGATCAGGGATCGACGTTTACCCTTTCCTTGCCAAAACAAAAGATCCCTAAGCAACATCAGCTCCAAACAGACAGCACCGTGGGCAAAGGCGTGTATCACAAACCGCGGGATATGCGCCAGGCATCGGTCCTATATGTCGAGGATGATGGTGACCTGCGCGAAACCTTTACTGAATTGCTCTTGGAATATTTTGCCACAGTCGAAAGTGTCGATGGTGGAGAGGCAGCACTTGATTTGCTTCGCCGTGATCAGCGGAGATTTGATCTGGTGATTTCTGACCTTCGGATGAATGGGATGGACGGCATGGCCTTCTACCTAGAGTTTCGCCAGTTGCACCTAACAACGCCTTTTGTCATGGCGACAGGAGAGTTGTTGACCAAGCAGGCGGTTTTGGGCGATAGGACTGATCCAAATTTTGATATGATTTCTAAACCATTTGAAGTTGAGAAGCTGATTGAAATGGTTGCAGGATTTGCGCAGGGCAGTGGCGAGGCGAAGCATTGACGGCCCGATATCGCCGTTCCTGCGACATCAGTTTGATTCAACTTCATACGGTGCTTGCTGCAGGGCCTTCGTCGTCAGTTCTGTCGATTTAAATTCGACTTTCAGCTGAAACTCGCGCACTAGATTTTGAAAGAGCTCTCGCTCCTCGACCTCGATCCAGTGGCGGATATCGTCTCGCACCTTGACGGTGATGGCTTTCAGGCCGGTTTGCAGGGTGTGCCTGCGTATTTCGCGCAGCAGATCATAGGCCTCGGTCTCGGTGCTGCGAATGTGGCCGCGACCCTCGCAGCAAGGGCAGGGCTCCATGAGTTGGCGTTCGAGAGATTCGCTGGTGCGCTTTCGCGTCATCTGCACGAGGCCGAGTTCGCTGATTCGAAGCACATTGGTGCGCGCCTTATCAACCTTTAATTCTTCTTGCAGCGCGATATAAACTCGCTCTTTGTCTTCGGGTCGTTCCATGTCGATGAGGTCGATGACAATGATGCCGCCGATATTACGCAGACGGAGTTGGCTGACGACCTTGCTCACGGCCTCCAAATTCGTCTTGAGAATCGTGTCTTGGGCACTCGCTTGACCGACATATTTACCGGTGTTGACATCGAATGAGGTCAAGGCTTCGGTCTGATCGATGATGAGATAGCCGCCTGAAGGTAGCTCGATGCGTGAGCTCAGGGCTTTACCGATGTCCATTTCGACGCCATAGACGTCAAAGATCGGTGTGGCGTCTTGATAGAGCTCGAGCTTTTTGGCTGCGCCGGGAATTGTTGCCACGAGAAAGCGCTTCAGCTCCTCAAAGGCGGTGGCATCGTCGATGACGATCTTGTCGACGTCGTCGGCATATAGATCTCGGGTTGTTTTTAGGATCAGGTCGAGATCACGGTAGAGCAGTGCTGGTGAGGATGCTCGCCTTCGTGTCGCCTCGACAAGTCTCCAGATCTTAAGGAGGAACTTCAGATCTTTTTGCAGCAGAACTGGGTCCACCTGTGCCGCCGCTGTCCTGACGATGACTCCGACGGTGTCTGGTTTGATTTCTTTAACCAGTGCGGTGAGATTCTGTCGCTGCTCTGGATTGTCGATACGCCGCGAGATCCCAATGTGGGTGAAGTCCGGCATCATCACCAAATAGCGTCCGGGAACCGAAAGAAACATCGTCACCCTGGCGCCCTTGGTGCCAAGCGGCTCTTTGGCGACCTGGACGACGATCTGTTGTCCTTCACGGATGAGCTTTTCAATCGGCTTGCGTTGCTTATAATTGCGCTCTTTGAGTTCCTCAGGACTTAGGTCTTCGAGGCCTTTGCCGGATTCAAGCTTCTGTTCACGTAGAGTGTCTGGGTCTAGGACGTCGCCGCCGTATAAAAAAGCCGTGCGGTCCACGCCGATATTGATAAATGCGGCCTGCATACCCGGCAGGACGCGCATCACCGTGCCGAGATAGATGTTGCCAACTAGGCCGCGCTCGCGCCTGCGCTCGATAAATAACTCAGCCAGGCGTTCTTTCTCGAGTAGAGCGACGCGGGTTTCGGCCGGGTTGGTGTTGATGATCAGTTGCTTGTCCAAGATTAACTTCCTAAATGCGCCCGCCAGGTGGTCAAGATGCGGTCACTGGCACCAGCGAGACCGACGACGGCCGCCTGGACATTCTGAGACATGCTGTGACTTTGGTGGTCCAGTTGGCGCCACCAAGCGGTCAGGTCCGCCGCCGTTGTGACGACTGTAGCCAGGCCGAGATCGACTAAGTGGATAGCTTCCTGACTGTTCTTATAGGCCGGCCCAAATGCCAAGGCAAGACCGTGGCAGGCCGGCTCTAACACGTTGTGGACTTGGTGATGGAGGGCGCCGCCGACCAGTGCTGCCGTGGCGGTGCCGTAGACCTCGCTGAGGATACCCATTGAGTCGATGAGGACGACCATCGCACCCTGCGGACCTGGCGTTAAGCCTTGCTGCATGGCGCTCATACGGACCGTGCTAAGGCCTTGTTTTTGACAGGAGTGTTCGATGTCGTCGAGGAATTCCGCGGTGACATGATGCGGCGCTATGACGATCTGCCAAAGCGGGTCTTCAGCCTGGCGTAAGGCCCGGGCGGCGAGCCAAAGGGACACTTCTTCAGCATAGGCGCTGCCTAGGACCAGTCGCTTGACTTCTGGTTTGGGTGACCAGAGTGCCAAAAGAGCGCGATACTCAGCGACTTGGCTGGTCCTCTCCTTGGCCCTTTCGAGGACCCGGTCGTATTTGCTGTCACCAACACAGCTAAGGCGCTCTGCAGCGATGCCATAGGTGCTGCGAAAATACGCCGAATCACTCGGATTCACCGTGTAAATGCCGTGGAACATCCGCAGCAGGTAGGAACGAAGTCGGCGCTTTTGGGCGCCGCGGCGTTCGCCTTGGCTACAACTAGCATCGATTAGGTACAGGTGGCCAAAGCGCCGGGCCGCCGTGAGAAATCCCGGCCAAAGCTCATGACGAACGACGCAGGTGATCGTCGGGCGTAAGGCCGAGAACAACCAACCCCAGGCCGAAGCCGTATCAGTTAGTGGACTTAGGCAACAAGAGATGGTCTCGTTTCGTGCCTGAGCAAAAGCCAGCCCGGACTGCGAAAAGAAGATGACGTGAACAAACACGGAACCAGACGTCGTCAGCCTGGCGATCAACGGCTTGGCCTGCTCGAACTCCCCTGCCGAGCTACAAAAAAACACGACACAGTGGCGAAATCGCGCTCTTTCTTGCGCTAAGCTTGGCGCGAGTTGCGCGACGCCACTGCGTGCTTTGAGCTGAGCCGCCAGGCGGCGATTAAGCGGCGCCAGCAGACGCAACATCATGGCCACCAGAGTAACGAGCAGAGCATAGGTATGCAGCAGAAGTGAGTGCATGGTGCGACGAAACAAGAGGACGACTCTCCAACCGGCTAGCGCGGCATTAATGATATAGGGGGCGGTACCGCCCAGCTGCTGAGCGACGGTGAGCTTGGCAGCGTAACAACCCGACCGGAGCCGGGATTTCGCAGCAGCCCAAGGAGGTGCGAGCCGACGTTGTCGAGATGGAGCGCCGAAAAACACAACTTGTCGTCGTAACGGCAGCTCACCTTGCCATGCTTAGAGCAAGGCCGGCAGCCGAGCAAGGTCGAAAAGGCGCGGCTTTGCTTCATGCGCGGCGCAAAGCCGAAGGCTTCCACCGTCGGCCCAAACAGAATGGCGGTCGGAGTATCGACGGCCTCGGCAATGTGACCAAGTGATGAGTCGTTGGCGAGCAAGCATGCCGTTTCGCTGAGCGCGACCGCGGTTTCCCATAGCGATAGCCGGCCGGCAAGATTCAACACCGGTCCCTCCCAGCGCAGTTGGTCGAGCAGTTGCCGAGCGGTCTGACGATCGTTGTCGTCGCCGTAAAAGACCAAGCCAAGCGGACCAGGGCCTAGCCCGCCGTCTCTTTCGTTGGTGGCCAGCACATGGTCGAGAATCCCCTGCATGGCCGTGAGCGGCGCCTGTTTGGTTGGGTGGGCGGCTCCTGGTGCAACGCCTAACCATGAACCAAAACGTAGTTCCTTGCGCCACGGTCGGTCGTAGTCCGCTGGGATCGGCAGGCGCGGCCTGACGGCGATCGTGTGTAACCCGTCGAGCATATCAGCGGGCAAGTGGTGCTTTAGACCTAGCTTTAAGGCATCGCACATCAAGTCATACTGGAGGCGTTGCGGGATCAGTGACTTTTCTGGAAGCGGTCGTCTGCGGCCACGTACGCGTGCTTCGACCAGCAAGCGGCTGCGCGCCAGCTGCGCCTTCTCCGCACTAAAATACGGTACGCCGTGCATCGTCTTGAGATTTCTTGCTAACCATCCAGAACGTAGATTGCATTGGAGATCGATAAAGAGGTGGTTTTGCCGCAATTGATCGATGGTCCGCTGCAGCTCGATCACCGAATCGGTGCGATTGACGGTCAGGGTGCGGACATTGGGCCACGACAAGGCGATGACGTCCAAGGCCGGACCACGGCCGACCCAAGTGATTTCAGTCGGTACCTGCAGGTGTTGCAGGAGGTCAAGGCAAGCAGTGGCAAGGATGACATCGCCGAGGCTTGACGCGCGGTAGATGGCGAGGCGCAAAAGCGGTGGCGAAGAAGATGGAGTGAGCATGCACGTCCCTTTTCCAGGTAGTCTAACGGATGCCTGCGCTAATGCAAAAGGGGCAGAGATTGACTAGTGACCGTGCTGGGTTATCCAGATTCATGGCGGCTTGCCAGGGCGCCCCCAACGGCCCATTCCTAGCACAGGTCGGTTGCGTTTGCCTTCAAGTCCGCATAAACTCCCAATATTACCAGCGCTTCCAAATAAAAGAGTTGCATGAACGGGGTATCATGGGCAAGTCCCACCCAGATGCGTCCAAGGCTCATCGGCCAAGACCTCGCCAGATGAGCATCATCTATTTTATCGACTCAGCGCGGATGCGCACTTTGACGATTTCCGTGGGGCGCTTGCGCCTAGTGATTGCAGGTTTGGTTGGTCTGTTCCTGTGGTCTCTCGGTAGTGTCTTTCTGACCGTCCACTTGGTCAGCGCTAAGGTGCAGCTAGAGGGGCGCTTAAAGCTGGCATTGAACAGCATCTTTGACTACGAGGTCCGCGACGAGCATGTCTTTGACCTGGCCTATCCGCAGCCTGCCAAGGTCCAAACGGTCGCGGCCCTTGGCCAAGCGCCTGGGCCATCGGCGAGTGTGGCTGCAGGAAAGCCGCTGCCAGCGGCTGAGCTTACGGCTGTGTCGGTTGCCACCAAGCAAAGCGAACAGCATGGAGTGCCAGCCTTGGCGAATGCGACGCCTGTGCTGAAGCCGGTTGATTCGGTGAAGCCACACTCTCAAGCACAGCCGCCGATTCCGGTCGAGGTCCGGCTCGGTAAAGCACGGTTTGAGCCAACCCCGGAGGGCTTGGAACTTCGGCTTGAGCTGACCAATAAGAGTAGTAGCAAGCGGGTCGAGGGTTACATCTATGCCGTCGCCGAATTCATCTCAGCATCGGGTGAGCATCTGTTCATCAGTTCGCCGAAAGATCTCATGTTCGACGCCGCCGGCGTGGTGGTCAATCCCCACAAAGCGGAATTATTTGGTATTCGCCGCTTCACCGGCAAGCGCTTTTCCTTCGCGATCCCGGCGGGCAAACAGGGGGCTTTTGCCAACGTTCGCGTGGAGCTTTTTGGCCGCAACGACGCCAGCCGCTCCGGTTATGTGCTGCCCGTGCCAAGCGCGCCGAGCCTACCATTGGAACAAAGCCGTGTGGCCAAAACCGGTGCTCCGAAACCTGGATGATCCGCCATGGCCCAAACTTCGCCTTTGCTTTGCTATTGCTACGTCGGACTAGCGCTATTAAGCGCCTGCGTCTCATTGCCTGAAACGCCTGAAACGGCACCGGCACCGGCGCAAGTGCAGTTGCAAATGCAGTCGGTGATACCGAAGGAGTTTCACAATCAGCTCGACGTCGAGCCGGCAGGCGATCTGGCGGTGCCAACGGTGATGCTGCAATTACGTGAGGTGGTGCGTCCGAGGGCTGAAGTCAGGACGGGACCCGGTAGCGCCTATGAACTTGCCGATGTCGTCTTGGTCCAAGGTAAGCAGGTCATCGAAACGGCGAGCCATGGCGTTTGGCGTAAGGTTTTGGTGCTAGGTACCTGGCAACACGGCTGGGTGCATCAGCAAACACTTGCCGTTAGTCAGCCTCGCGGTAACGTCGTGCGCGTGGCGATGGCACAACTGCCGATGGTGCTGGTCATCCGCCCGGTTAACGTGGCTCGGGGGTTCACCCAGAAGGAGCCACTGGCGGTGTCTATACCGCGCGGTATCCAGTTTCGCGAACTACGCCGTGAGGCGGCGGCATCATTGGTTTGGTTGGCCCAGACTAACTCGGCGATATGGCTGTCACGAAGGGATGTGCAATGAACAAGGGATGGCTTTTTAGTGTCCTAGTCCTGTCCTCATGTGCACCCAGCTTGGCTGGTCAGATACGCGGCAACAGCGGCGAAATCATCGCTAGCCGCGAGGCGCGGGTCAATATCACTCGCCTCGATACGCCAAGCGATGGCGCCCAAGCGGTCAACAACGTGGTCGTCGCTGTGGTCGATCAAAGCGGTCGCTACGCCACCACCGAGAGTCTGCCGCATGGTCATTATTTGGTGGAGGCTTTGGTTCCTGGCTACGCCCCGCAGTCAAAGAAGGTCGATCTTGCCGACAAGGCAACCGTCGATTTGACGCTGACCCCGGTGGTAACGGCCAAGATCCAGGCAACCTCGACCAACAGTCACGTCGATGAAGATCGCGGCGCGGGCCGCGCCACTTTGACCCCCCCCAGTCTTTAGGAGAGCGCGATGAAGGCGATGCGGACTTTGGCTATTGCCTTGCTGCTCGGCAGCATGTGGGCCTGCGTTGCAAAAGAGACCAAGGTGCAGCTTAAGGTCGCGGTCAAGACGAACCAGGGTGAACCCGTCCATGCCGCGACGGTGCAGCTTGACGGTAAGTCGCTTGGTGCCACGAACAATGCCGGGCGCTTTGAGGGCGAAGTGAGCCTACCTGCCGGGGCTAAAAAACGCTTGGAGATCCATAAAGACAGCGACACCTACTATTTTGCACCCTATTACCAGGCCTTCGAGGTCGATCCATCGGGTCCGCAGGAACTTGCCGTCGCTGCGACTTTGTACTTCGTACCCAAGCCAGCACCGGCGGTGCCGGCGAAGGTCGCTGCACTAGCTGAAACAAATACTGAGACAGTCAACACTCCCATATCCACGCCAGCGGCAGTGCCATCGACGGTGCCAGCGACAGCATCGGAGGCGGTCACCGACACCGCTGCCGTCGCTGCCGTCGCTGCAGCAGGTCCCAAAGTGGCGACTGCTGCGATGCTTGCGGCGCCTAAACCGGATATCCTGACCCAGGTGGCTGCCTCCTCTGCGGTGACTGACCCAGTGGGTGGAGATGACGCCTCGACGGCCCCAGCTCCAGTGGTGGCTTCGATCAGCGTTGACGCTGCCGTCGCCGCGCCCAGCAAAGGGCCGGGTCCAGCTGTGGATAAGTCGGTGGATAAGTCTCTGGACCCTAGCCTAGATGCCTTGTCGTACAAGGGTTTGGCGCATCCAAACAGCGGTAGCCAAGTGTTCACCGTGCATGTCTACTCCGGAGCTAGCCCGCTGGCTGGCGTCGACGTGGCGATGGGCGAAGGTGACACCAGTACCCTCAAAACCGCGTGTTCGACCAATGAACGTGGCCGTTGCGTCATCCGCTTCACAACCAAGCCCGAGGTTTTGGTGACCTTTGTGGCGACGAAAAAGGGCTATAAGACGGCCGTCATCACCGTGCCGATTCAGTCCAAGGATAAGCTGCGCATCAACTTGGATGAAGGCCGCTCGCTCGATATCTATGCTCTCAGCCAAGCCTACGGTCATCGTCCTGGATTGGCGGGAGTCGAGGTCCGAGTCGGGGGAAAGCGGGTTGGTGAAACCGACCGCTTTGGCCGCTATTCCTATATTTTTGGCGGTAAGAGCGATGATCTGTTGACGGTCAGTTTAAAACCAAAGGGTTTTTTACCCGAGGTCTATGAAACCGACTTTGTGACCGGCGGTGAACTACAGCTGACCAAGGCCTTCACTCCCGATCTACCCCCTAGCGTGCGCATGACGGTGCTCAGTCCTTTGCCCGCAGGCAACGTCGACAAAGAAACCCTCAGTGAGTTGAGTGGTGCCTTCGGCGAGTCGCTGCGAGCCGCTGCTAGACGGCATCTCTTCGCCACCTCTGCATTTAAAGAATACCCGTTTGCTCTTTACGATCAGGCGGTGCATCTCGCTGGTAAAACCACCAGCGAGGTCCTTCGCGCAGGGTGGCAGGACCAGGAGTTGAAAACTGTGGTGGATGCAGTCTTGGTACCGACCGTGGTCACCGGACCGACGCCAACCCTCGAGCTCAGCGTCATCGGTAGCCGCGGCCAGATACTGAGTGCGGCCAAGGAAGAGTTGAGCGGTCTCACGGACCGTGGTGCGGTGGACCGTGCCGTAGCCTCGATCGCCAAAAAGATTGCCCGGGTGTTTCCCTTTGAGGGTGCGGTACTAGGCAAAGCCGCTGACGAGGTCACGATCAACCTCGGCCAAGGACAGGGTCGTGATGTCCAGGTTGGAGACGTGCTCGACGTCTATGGTCAGCAGGCCGCGAAGCTAGGTCGGAGTTCCGTCAACGCTAAGATCGCCAGTCTCAAAATCCGCGAGGTCGGGGAAAAGTCGGCCAAAGCTCAAGCCTTTGGTCTAGTACCTAGGGCGACGATCGAACGCGGTGATTTAGTGATCCTAAGGCCACGTAAAGAGCTGAAGGATCAGCGTGCGGCGCCACTTCTGGTGATGACTGAGCTAGCTGGCAAACGTACGGCGGTGGTCCAAGCTAATGTTTATCTGAACAACAGCTGGATCGGCGCAACGGATACCACTGGTCGCCTCTATGTCGAGGGCAAGGCTTCTGGCAAGCTTCGAGTGATTAAACAGGGATTTGTTGATCTGGCGCAGGTGGTGCAGCTCGGGCAGGACGTCGACAAACCATTGGTCCTGACGATCAAACGGCAGGCGGCCTTTTTGCGGATCGACTCGCGCCCGCTTGGCGCCGTGGTCAAGGTCGAGGGCAAGGTCCTTGGCAAAACGCCTCTGGCTGCCCCCATTCCGGTACCATCGGGGTTTGTCAAAATGGAGGTCGAGGGACCGGTTGGTTATAAGCCATACAAATCGGTGCTGGAACTCGACCAGGGGACCTTGGATCTGACCGGCGAGGCGGCGGTGATTCTCGAGCAGGACTTTCGGGCTATCGCCCAACGCTTGGTCAAAGCGGGAAAGACCGAGGCTGCCCTGGCTGTTTTGAACAAGATTCCGCTCGAACATAGCGACTACTTGATGGCTCGGCATGAGGCCGGGGAGCTGTATTTGACGGTCCTCGACGAGCCGGCCAAGGCTGCCCAGGCTTTTGGCATCGTGACGGCCAACCCCGCGGTCAAGCAATTTGTCGACAAACGCTTTATCGGCTCGCACATCGACGAAGGTATCGCCCTGTTTTTAACCGCCGAACGCTTGAGCGCGGAACATCCGGAAGCAGCGCAAGCGCATTTTAGTAAGGCGCTGGAAGTCCTTGATGGAGTCATTCCGTACCTGCGTTTTGTGCCGCCGGGAGAGTACACTCAGGCCGTGCATAACGTTGATTATCACCGCGCCCTCTGTCGGCACCGACTGTGGACGTTGACGCAGGATCCGCGCCTGCTCGTCGATACGGTCAAGACGTGGAAGAGCTATCTCGACGGCAGCGCCCGGACGCTGCCTGCTGACGCAGCGAGCAAAGCCTATGTGGAGAACGCCCAAGTCTATCTCAAACAAGCCACAGCATCCCTCAACGCCGCGCGCAACGTCTCGCGCCAATGAGGTGACCGATGTCTTTATGCTTTCGCCTTTTGTTCGGTGTGCTCGTCCTCTGTATGGCATCATGCCACCTTGCTCTGTTTAACAAGGACGCCAGTGAGCCTGGGGCAGGCGTTCCGCTGACGGCATTCACCGCGACGAATGGCAGTTATTTCCCGCCATTTATCCGTGCCTTCTTTCCGGGTAGCAATGCCTTTAGCCACGATTATCCTAGCTTGGTCCAAGCCCGTGACCAGGTGACATTGATCGAAATAAAGCCATTGGAGCATGGGCCTTCGGCCTCTAATGAAGCCAATCTCAGCTGGTCGGCTGATGGGGTGTATCTTGGCTACGAGATCGTGACGGATGGCTTTCGTAAGATCATGTTGAAGGACCTGGCTGGCAACTTCTCCCGTGAGCTGCGCGTCATGCCAAAGGGTAAGAGTGATTTTCTTGAGGGCATGGTGATCAAATCAGCGCAGTCCTACAATGCCGGACTGCGCTGGTCGCGTGACTCGACGCGCTTTGCCTTTATGTCAAACGGCGGTATCGGCGACTACAGCATTTATCTCGGTGCGATTGGCGCTGCCGAGGCCTCGTTTGGCAACAGTCATAGCAAGGATGGCTATGCAACCTGGAGCCCATGCACTAATGAGCTAGCGTTTGTCAGCTCGCGTACCGGTAACGGTGATATCTATCTCGCGGATCTAAGTCGCGACCGCTTTGCACAGCTGTCCTCAGGTGATGCGGTCGATCTATTTCCTGACTGGTTCCCAAGCGGTGACGCTGTCGTCTATTCGAGCGGTGATGCCTTGCGGCATAGCCTCTATGTCGTGTCCAGGAGTCATCACGGTGCGGTGTGGAACGCAGCCGTTCCCTTGACGCAGTGGGGCCACGACGATCTGCGCCCAACGGTGTCACCCGATGGGCGCTTTATTGCATTCTACACCGATGCGATCAACTCGGCTGAGAGTGAATCGCGACGCTGGAACATCCTCGTCGTGCCTTTTGAGCCTGGACGGACTTACCGCGAGGCTGAGCTGCGCACCATGGTCGTCGCCAAGGATGTGGTCATCGACCTCAATACCGGTCCAGCTTGGTCTCCGGATAGTCGAAAGATCTTTTACGTCAAACATGATCCATCTGTGGCCAACCCTATCCATGCCTACGATCTGTTTTTGGGGCGTAGCTACCTATTCAAAACCAACACCCGGATGAACCGCGATATCTTGATGTCAAAACTCGGCATCTTGAGCTTTCGGGCGCAAGTCGGCGTGTGGGACCGTGTGTTCGTCGCGTTGACTAATCAAGGGCTGCAGCTGCAGAGCCAGCCGCACCTGCCGTCAAAGATTCATTATTTGGCGATGTAAGCGCATAGCTAATATCGAGCCATAGGGAGCAATGTATGCAAAGGTTTGTTCGGCAGGTAGGACTGGGTTTGGCCTTGGGCTTGTCGCCGCCAGCCTGGGCAGGCGCGGCGTCCAGCGCCAACATGACCTATGGAGAGACGACGAGGCTGGACACCTTTGATCCCTATACGGCTCATGAGGCATCGGGTCAGCGCTTGGCCGATTTGCTTTTTGATTCGTTGGTCGATCTCGGCCCCAGTGGCGCTTACGTCCCTGCGTTGGCGAAGAACTGGCACATCGAAAACGGCGGTATGGACGTGAGCTTTACCCTGCGTGACGACGTGCACTGGCACGCGGCAACAGGGACTGGGCCACTGCTGAGCGTCGATGACGTCGTTGCCACGGTACGCTTGTTAACGGCGCCGCAAAGCGAGATTCCGAATCGGGAACGCTTTGGGGTGATTAAAATTGCCGAAAAGACTGGTCCCAACAGTGTCACCTTGCACTTGTCCCGGGCCATGGTTGATCCCCTGCGGGTGTTGATGTTCAAAATCATGCCGGCGCATGTCGTAGGCTCGGCTTTGGCACTTAAGCGCGATAGTGAGTTCGCCAAGCATCCCATTGGTACCGGACCTTATGCCTTTACCAAAGCGACGTCGCTAGGCGAGGTGATGCTGACGGCCAACCCCGGATATTTTCGCGGCAAACCCGCGATCGCTCAGATCGTTATGAAGGCGTATGCCGACCAAAATATCATGGCTCAGTCGCTGATGTTTAATTCCCTCGATTTGATCACCTATGTGAGTCCGCGTGACCTCGGCGAAATCATGGGCGACAATAAGCTCAGCCTGGTGCCATACGACGCCCTGTCGTTCTCGTTTTTTGCAATGAATACCAGTCGGGGCTTGTTGAAGGACAAGCGGGTACGCCAAGCAATCAGCCATGCGATCAACCGCGAGGAGATGCTTCAGGCTTTTTTTCAGGGCAAGGGGCGACTGATTTCCGGGCCGTTTCCGCCTACGTCCTGGGCCTATGATTTGGATGTGAAAGGCTTGGGATTTGACGTCGCCAAAGCCAAGGCCCTGCTGAGTGCGGCGGGTCTAAAGGAGACCAATGGCCAGCTACGGACTGCCTCCGGTCAACCGGTGAACCTCACCTTCGCCGTACCTCTTGCCGGCGAAAGTGAGATGATTAAGCGCGTCGTGTTAGCCTGCCAAGGTTATCTGGAGGCGGTCGGTATCAAGGTTGAGCTGCAGTTTATGGACTGGTTGGTGTGGAAGAAAAAGGTCCTAGAGGAGCATGACTACGACGTCACCATAGCCGCCTGGAGCTTTGATGACGCTAGTAACATCACCAGCTTGTTTCATAGTTCTAGCGCCAAACCATGGGGCAACAATTTTGTCATGTTTCGGAGTCCAGAGGTCGACAGTTTGCTGACCGAGGCTGAAGCTAGCAATGACTTTGACAAGCGTCGCGCCATCTATCACAAGGTGCACGGCATCCTAGCGGATGAGGCCCCCTATACCTATCTATGGACTCTGACGCACCACGCCGCCCATAGTAATCGATTGAGCGGCGTCCGCGTCGAGCCCTTTGCCTTTTTTAAATATATTGCTGCGTGGCAGCTGGAGGAGGCGCATGGCAAGCTCTGAGAAGGATGCTCCGGCAACGACCGACGAGAAGAAAGACGGCAAGAATAGCAAGGTTGCTGAGTATCTCCAGGCACCACGAAAAAAGCGCAAGCGCTACGTCCTTATCGCTACAAGCGGCACCATGCCGATCGATCTGAGTGCGGCGATCGAGGCATATGTGCGGACTAATTTTAAGGCAATGGCCGTGGCGATGCCGCGTTCAGCCGAGGAGCTCCAGAAGAATTTTGGCCGGCAAATCATGCTGCTGATTTTGGACGATGAATTTATTCCGCTGGAACGCAGCTTGGAGCTGCTAGGAGAGCTCAAGCGGCGGCGTGGTCAAGCGCCAGTCCCGGTGCTTTTCTTAACCAGGCAGCCGGCGCATCTCATCGACTCTTATCATAAGATTCTCGCCCCGTTTCACGAAGTGGATGATTACATCAACTATGTCAAGGTCGAGCGGGCCGAAATTTTCAGCCGGATTCGCCATGGTCTAAACCATAAAAACGCGCGTAAGAGCCGCCGCTATAAGATCGATATTCCACTCGAATACTATTTGCTCGCCGACGACGCCATGCACAAAGGAAGGCTGATCGATTTGAGTGTGCATGGAGCCCTACTTAAGGCAGAGGATGGGCGTATTTTTCGCCCTGGAGACCAGCTGAAGCTGCATGTGCCGATTCCAGAACATATGTTGTCTGTCCAAGGTGACTATTTGAAGCTTTCGGCGAAGGTCCGACGTATCTTCATTATCGGTGACCAGGCCGGGATCAGCTTTGAACACCTGTCGGAGGATAAGATCGTGTCGTTGACGGAGTTTTTAACCTCCTTTGTGTCCGATCAAGCGGCACGCCGCGCGATGGCTATGCGCGCCCGGGCGGTACGTTCTTGAAAGCCACCGTGAAGGTACCCGAGGTGTCGCTCCCGGCCTTGAGCGTTGCTGCGCGCGCGGCAGGTGAGGAGATCATGTTTTGGTACCAGCGCGGTGATCTGCATGCCGATGCCAAGGCCGACCAATCACCCGTGACGCAGGCTGATCTGGCGGCGCATCGCTCGTTGCTAGTCAGTCTCGCGCAGCTTTTACCCGGTGTGCCGATCGTGTCTGAAGAAGGTGATGGCGCAGCTTTGCAGGCGGTGGTTGATACGGCTCCGGTCTATTGGTTGGTCGATCCGCTGGATGGGACTCGCGACTACATCAAGGGGACCGGCGATTTTAGTGTCAATATTGCCTTGATGGTCGAGGCCAAGCCGGTCATCGGCTGTGTACTCGCACCCGCCTATGGGTGGTGCTTTGTCGCCGCTGTGGGCCAAGGAACCTGGAAGCAGGATGCAGCTCTCGACCAATGGCACGCCGTGCGAGCGCGCAGCTCTGATCAGGAGCGCTTTGTCTGCTTGGTGAGTCGCTCGCATCACCAAGGCGAGGGCGATATCCTACATGCGGCTTACCCCTTGGCGACGTGCAAAGCTGTCGGCAGCGCTCTTAAGTATGCCTATATAGCCGGCGGTGAGGCCGACTTTTCCGTGCGGACGTCACCGACCAGTTTATGGGACACCGCTGCCGCTCAGTGCGTATTGGAGCAGGCAGGTGGGGCCATTCTGGATTTTGCCGGTGAGCCCTTGAGTTACCGCACTGGCAGGCTCGAAAATCCACCTTTTGTGGCCATGGGTGATCCGGCGTTTGCCTGGCGCGACGCACTAGAGAAGCTCAAACCACATTATAAAAAAGCCCTGAAGACGTTCTAGTGCAAGGTCATCAAATGCTCCATGCGCTTGACCAGCATGGCGTGAAAGGCTTGCACATTGGCTTCATCGGTTTCGGGATCGCCGGTCCATGCCGGTGGATGAAGAAGTTCGCTTAGATGATGCGTCAAGGCGATCGGTCGAGGCAGTGCTGTAAGGCCAAGACCTCGGGCAAAGAACACCGGGACTTTGAAGGTGCGGTAGAACCACTTGGTCGTAAACGAAGGATAGACATCATAGAGTTCGTCGGCCTTTGGGCACGCAGCGAGGATGATCGGCACGCCGCTTTTCATGGCAATGCGGACAAAACCCAAACGACCATCCCATTGGATCTGGTAACGCTCACTTCTCGGGCGAAGTGATTCGCGCATGCCTCCGGGAGCGACGGTCACGATTTCACCGGCTTCGAGCAGGGCCTGAGCATTCGCTGGACTGCCGTTGACGGCACCGTAGCCGGAGGTGATCTCCCTGACCAAGGGTACTTTAAAGAACAAGCGGTCGAGCAGCGGTCGAGCTAAGCGGCCGGTTTCGGTATAGATGGCCGCGGCAAGTAAGAGGATGTCATAGGTCGCGAGGCTATGGTTGACGACGACCAGCACGCCACCGGATTCAGGTACGGCCGCCATACCGTGCACCGTGTGTTGGTGGTAGAGGCGCATCGCATTGACGACGCGAACGGTACCCTTAAAGCGTTGGATGTGTTGTTTCATCGACTAAAAATACCAGGATTGAATCGGCTAAAGCAGTAAAAAAAGCTCCCTGCTACACTTCGACCTGTCCTGAATAGCAAAAAACCGCTGGTCCGGCGAGCTGGAGCGGACCATTGGCCTCATCTTGTTTGACATAAAGGCGACCTCCGGGCATGTCGACGCCGACCCAGGCGTCGCGCTCTAGTAGTCCTGTTGCCAAAGCTAGTGCGGCGATGGCGCAGGCGCCGCTGCCACAAGCCATGGTTTCGCCGGCACCGCGTTCCCAGACAAAGGCTTGGTAGAGTTCGCTCAGCTTCTGACCGAGCTCCTGGCCCGCACGGGCCTGGTCCTTGGCGGTGAGATCGCGCGTTTGGACCAAGTGGACGTTGACTCCATCTTTTAAGGGGTGGTCCTGGAGTGCGGGGCCGAGCTTTAGGAGTAGCTCGCGGCTCGCCGCTTCACTGGTTAAGACGATGTGCGGGTTGCCGATGGTGCAGACGCCGACGCTGGCGTTCTGCCCCGCCTTTTTGGTGACGACGGCGCAGGCTTGTGCGGCGGCGTCAAACCACGGTACCTCGCGGTTTAATACCGGGGTCCCCATGTCGACGACGACCAAGGGGTTGGTCACTGATCCGAGCAGAAAACGGCACAGTAGAGTCTCACCCTCGACTTGCAGCTCAACCATTTCCGGTAGCTCATGGGAACGGCCCTGGCCGAGGTGGCGTTTACGGACGCTTGAGGCCGCACAGCGCAGACCGTTGCCGCAGGTCTTGGCAATGGAGCCGTCGCTATTGATGATGACCAGTCCGTAAGGTGTCAAATCGTCGCGCTGTTTGGTCAACAGGACCAAAAGTCCGTCGGCACCGATGCCGCTATGGCGGTCACAAAGGCGGACAGCTTGGCGCTTGAGGCTGTTTAAAACCAGCTCGCCGTCGCTATCTGCGATCCACAAGACGACAAAGTCATTGCGGCAGCCATGCCATTTTTCGAAGGGTAGAAACACGTGGTGTCAGTCTCCGCAAGGGTTTGCGTCGAGGATCAGCTGTCGATCAGGCGGTAGCCGCGGCCGCGTACGCTGACCAGGTGGACGGGTTTACTCGGATCGACTTCGAGGTACCGTCGAAGTCGGACGATAAAGTTGTCAACGGTCCTAGTCTCAATATCGCCCTTCATCCCCCAGACGGTATCGAGCAGGTGCTGGCGCGACAAGACGCGCTTTGGGTTTTGCATGAATTCGCGCAGGACGTCGGCTTCCAGTGCGGTCAAGGCGTGTTGACCAGTCGGCGTCTCCAGCTGCAGCAGTTCGGTATTTAGCGCGAAGGGGCCGTAGCGCAGGACTTCGGCGGAGCTGGCCTCGACCGGGACATGGAAGTACTGCGAGCGTTTGATCATCCGCTTCACCCGCAGCAGAAACTCTTGGAGATGAAAGGGCTTGGTGACGTAGTCATCGGCGCCGGCCTCAAAACCCCGCAACCGGTCTTCTTCTTTGCCAAGCGCAGTCAGCATGAGGATCTGCGTCTGATCGTCGCGCGCGCGGATGCCCTTAGCGACATCAAAACCGTTCACCTCGGGCAGCATCACATCCAATATGACCAGATCAAAGGGCCCATCCTTGGCGAATTTCTGCAGCGCAATCTGGCCGTCGACCGCGGGGACGACGTCGTAGCCCTCAGCCTGCAGGTTGAAGTTCATATTGAAAGCTAAATTGGGCTCGTCTTCGACCAGCAGGATGCGTTTTTTCGCTTCGGCCATGCGTGCTACCTACGTAATATGCGGCTGAGCATACTGATCCAGCGCGGGCAGAGATACATAAAAGGTCGCGCCTTTGCCGCGCCCTTCGCTCACAGCCCAGACCCTGCCGCCCAGGACGCGGACCGCGCTCTTGATGATGTAAAGGCCTAGACCAGTGCCGGGAATGGCTTTTTTGATGGCGGTATCGCCGCGTCGGAACATCTTGAAAAGCCGCCGTTTGTCCTGCTTGTCTAGGCCAAGTCCTTGATCTCTGACGTAGATAAAGACCTCGTGCTCATTGCGGTCGACGCCCAGGTGAATCGGCGATCCAGGGGGTGAATACTTGACGGCATTTTCGAGGAGGTTGTTGAGAATGAGACTTAGTGCAGACGGTGACGCGGGGA
Organism: Pseudomonadota bacterium; assembly: GCA_026390445.1. Classification (GTDB taxonomy): domain Bacteria; phylum Bdellovibrionota_B; class Oligoflexia; order Oligoflexales; family CAIYRB01; genus CAIYRB01. Next base: position 19,731 of record JAPLFX010000033.1, on the reverse strand, counting down.
CCGTTAGACCTGGGGGGCACTCGATCGTCAGGCGCGCGCCAAGATGAGTGTCCAAGTACTGCAGACGCTCGACCAGCTGAGCGATGATTTGCGCCATGGGCGTGGGTGTACGCGGGTCTTCATTGAACAAGATGCCGCCCCGGTCCAGCCCACCGGTCAACAGGATCTGATCGATCAGCCGACGTAGCCGGTCGATATCGCCCTGGATCATCTTATGCATGTACAGGGAGGTGGTAGCGTCTAGTTGTCGGGTACTCATGGTTTCAAAGGCTAGCTGTAGGCTGGCCAGAGGCGACTTGAGCTCATGGGTAACACTGGAGACAAAGGTGCGTTGTTGGCGAATGGCGGCACTCTGGCGTTGGCCAAAGACGAACAACATGATGGTTCCGACCAGCAGCACGCCGAGTAAGATGCAGCCGATGACCAGGATGCCAAGAGCGGCTTCACTGCTAAAATACTCTTGTCCGAAGCGCTGTGCGAGTTTGGCGAGGCCGGCTTGTTGATCGACAAACCAGATGACCCAGATCAAGGTGATCGCAATCCACACGACCTGGAGGAAGACGAAGATCGTGATGGGATGGGTCACCCAGCGCAGGCGGCGTAGCCAAGTCGCCCAGTAGCGACCAAGCCTGAGTAGAGGAGAGGCGCCTACGCTAGGCTGGCTGGTCGCCATGGGGTTGTCCCTTCGGTCGCGGGTTGGGTCTAGTCTCAGGCGCGGGGCGACTTGGCAGCCAGTTTTTCCCACATCTCACGGGTCACCAAAGCCGGCTTGATCAGCCAGGCACCGCCATCGACGACCAGCACTTCGCCGGTGATATACGAAGCTGCGCTGGAGCTAAGAAACACCGCTGCATGTGCAATATCCTGGATGGACCCGAGGCGGCGCAGCGGGACTTCGGCGGCAATCTTTTTGTCCGCGCCCATCGGCGCGAGGCGGCGCATGCCCTCGGTGTCGCCGATGGCACCTGGAGCGATGGCGCACACGCGGATGCCGTGTTCCCCCCACTCACAGGCTAGGTTACGACCCAAGGCCTCGATTCCGGCCTTCGCCGCCATGACATGCGCCTGCATCAGGGTGCCCTGATAGTGCAGGGTCGCGGAGATGTTGAGGACAAGGCTGTCGCCACTGGATTTTAGATCTTTGAAGGCCGCACGGGTCATGTTGAAGGTGCCGAGAAGGTCGATGTCGATGACCGTTTTGAAGCCGTTGGCGCTGAGCTGATCGGTTGGGCAGAGGAAGTTTCCGGCGGCGCCGTTGAGCAGGATATCCAGGCGGCCAAAGGTCGCGACGGTGGTGGCAACAGCCTTCTCCGCCTGACCAAAGTCGCGCACGTCGCCGCTGACGAAGGCGGCTTTGAGACCTTCTTTGTGCAGCGCGGCGACGGCCTCTTTGAGGACCTCTTCGCGGCGTCCCATTAAGACGACGCTGGCACCGTGCCTGGCTAGCTCCTGGGCAATGCCAAAGCAGATCCCGGTACCACCGCCGGTGATGAGTGCGACTTTACCTTGGAGTAGGTCGTGGCGAAAAGGCGACTGCGGCATGGCTTGGGCTCCGGGGCGGTTAGTGGACGACAGGATAGCTGCAGGCCCCATATAACCAGAGGATCAGGCCCTTGCGCAAGTCTCGGCGTGGCGACCAGATCAGTGAAAGACATACAGGCTGATGCGGTCTTGCGGTATGTCTGCCTTGATTTTTAATGCCGTATTGAGCACCGCATGAGTGTTTTTACTGTCGGTGAGCAGGTAAACCTCGGCCGTGTCCGGCTGGGACACGACCTGGCGCAAGACCGTGCCGAGTAGGTCCAGGCCTTCGTGCGAGGGCAGATGGTCCGCCGCGAGGTACACGCCCACAGACGTCGGGTGCCATGGCTGCAAGGCGATACTGAGTTGGCGCAGCCAGTCTTCTCGTGCGTCAATGTGACGACTCGGTGGCGGCATGAGCAGCACGGAGCGTAGGTGGCTCGCTGTCGTGTCGGTCAGCATCATCGGGGTCGCTTCGTTGAGCCCCTGGGTAGCCGCAGCATGGAGAAGAGCGGCGGTGGACGGAATGTCGAGTAACTGGCTAGCACTTTGTGGACCAGGTCCTGCCAAACCAATCCAAAACGGGCAGGCTGAACTTTCTGCGGCATCAATCAAGTAGATGGTGACCTGGCGAGCGAGGGACCCAGTCGTCTCAACGCTCCCACCCAAGGCTGCACTACGGGCTGCAGGTGCAGAAGTTGGTATCGGCTCAGGGCTGCACTGCGCATCCATCGGTACAAGTCTCCTGCATAGGTCTTTAGCAAGGTTAACCGATGGTGGTTGTTTTGGCGACTATTTGGCGTCGGTCTTGCCGCGAGCGATCTTATCCAGGAGGCCATTGACGAAGCGGCCGGAGTCCTCAGATCCATATTTCTTGGCGAGCTCAACCGCTTCGTTGAGGATGACACGAACCGGCTCAGCACCAAGAGCTAGCTCAAAGGTCGCCAAGCGCAGCACGCTGCGGTCGACCACGGGCATGCGGCTCAACTTCCAACTGGCCGAGGCCTCTTGGATTTGCGCGTCAATCCGGTGCATATCTTCAAGGGCACCGCGAGCAATGGCCCGGCACATGGTGATCTGTTCGCTCGGCACTTGTTGGTGCTGGGCAAAGTCAGTGAAGTGGCTCTCCGAATAGTAGTAGAGCTTTTCCAGTTCGCATTGATAGAGAAACTGCAGGGCGAATTCACGCGCCGAGGTGTTGGGATGGATGCTCACCGCTTGGTCAGCTCCTTAAGTTGTTGCATGGTTTTGGCCATACTGAGAGCGGCGTGCGCGGCGTCTTTGCCTTTGTTGCCGCCCTTGATGCCAGACCGGCTCAGGGCTTGTTCGATGGTATCGGTGGTGAGCACGCCGAAGATGACCGGCGTTCCGGTGGCGACGGCGACCTGCTGCAATCCAGCCGCTGTTTGTGCGCAGACATAGTCAAAGTGCGGGGTATCGCCGCGGATCACCGCGCCGAGGCAAACGATTGCCGTGTAGGTATTGCTGCGTGCGGCTTGAGCGGCAACGGTGGCAAGCTCAAAACAACCCGGTACCCACAGCGTGTCGAGTTGACTGGCAGCGATACCGGCCTCGCTAAAGACCTCGGTGGCTCCACCGAGTAAGGCTTTGCTGATCAGATCATTGAAGCGGCTGGCGACGATTAAAAAACGTTGGCTCATGCGGTGGTTCCCTTGCAATGAGAGGTCACAAAGTGGTCACGGGGAAACGGCATCGGGACGCAGGCAGATGGTGTCGACGACCTCGAGGCCAAAGCCCGCTAGTCCCTTCAACGGGACCGGATGCGCCATGTGGGCCCGCATCTTTTGCACGCCGAGGTGGCGCAGGATCTGCGCACCGACGCCGAGTAGGCGGGAGTCCGGCTCGAGCCAGTCGAGCTTTGGCCGCTCTTCGCGCTGGGACTTCGGCAGCAGCGTCAGGAAGTCGTCGGCCAAGCCAGCTTGTGCTTCTGGATACGACAGGTAGATCAGCACGGCGGCGGGCGACTCTTGCAGGAGTTTCAAGCCGTGCTCGATGCGGTGGCGGCTACCCGTGGTGGGATCACTAAACACGTCCGCGAGTGGGCGCTGGCGATGAACCCGTACATCGACGATGCGGTCGTCAAAGCGCTCGTCCTCGCCTCTGCCCTTGACCAAAGCCATATGCGAAAGGTCGTCGATTTGGCTCTTAAACAGGTAACCGGTAAAGGTGCCGTAGGCGGTTTTAACCGGTCCGCTAGCCTGCACTTCGATGAACGACTCATGCAGCAAGCGGAAGGTGACGATGTCGGCGATCGTGACGATCGGGATCGCATGCTTGGCGGCGAATTGCTCCAGGTCCGGCATGCGCGCCATGGTGCCATCGTCGTTCATGATTTCGCAGATCACTGCGGCGGCATTGAAACCGGCGAGATGGACCAAATCGACTGAGCCCTCGGTGTGGCCGGCGCGCTGCAGTACACCACCAGTGCGGGCCTTAAGCGGGAAGATATGGCCAGGAACGACAATGTCATCTGGCCTGGCATGAGGGTTGGCAGCCACTTTGACCGTGTGCGAACGATCGGCCGCGGAGATCCCGGTGGAGACTCCTTCGCGTGCTTCGATGCTGACGGTGAAGGCGGTCGATTTGCTTGGGCCGCGTCGACCGGAGTCTTCCATCATCGGCAGCTGGAGGCGCTCGATGGCGGCCTTTTCCAAGCTCAGGCAGATGAGGCCGCGAGCCTCTTTGGTCATGAAGTTGATCTTCTCAGGGGTGACGTGAGCTGCGGCAAAGACGAGGTCCCCCTCGTTTTCACGATCTTCATCATCGACCATGATGACCATGCCGCCGCGTTTGATAGCGTCAATGGCTGTTCCAACGCGCGCGAGCGCGATTTCCTGAGATGTCATAGAGCGGGCTCCCAAGTAGGGCTGAGGCGGCGGACCTTATCAGAATCGCTCGGAAGACGCAAAGATAGAGTCTAATGCAGGATCATCAGGTGGGATTTTGACGCTGCGACGGCCTTCCTCGGCAGTTGAATTGCCGAGGACTTTGAGACGGTTACCTGCCGAGGCGGGTCTACTGGTTGATGGTCTTCTTGGTCGAAGCGACCCGGCCCTTGTGCTTCTTGGCGTGGGCTAGGGCGTGGTTAGGCTTGGTCTTTACTTTGGTCGCGACGATGGGTGCTTTCACCCAGTGGTAAGGCGCCTTGCATTCAGATAGCTTGGTCGCGGCTTTGATCTCTTGATTGCGGCTATTGACGCAGTGCATGCCGGCCGTCGGGCTCTTGGGCTTGGTCACGGCCATGGCGGACCCTGACAAGGAGACGATGGCGAATGCGGCGACTGCGTTCAGTAGACCCTTGCTGCTGATGTTCATGCTAAAGACTCCGTAGTTTTGGTCAGGTGGCGACAACGATGACTTCGTGGATCAAACGATACTGGACCAATGCCACCCGCCGGTCAACAGTCAGGTATCGGCGAGCTGAGTTAAGCGTTCGACATACTTACCAATGGTGTCGACCTCGACGTTGATGCGTTGCCCTTCGTGTAGCGACTTGAGCGCCGTCATACTAACCGTTGTGGGGATCAAGGTGAGGCCGATGATTGTGGTCTGGCCGTGGTCAGCGAGGGCATTGACCGTCAAGCTGACCCCATCAAGGCAGATGGAGCCCTTGCGGATGACGTAGCGGCCCAGAGATGTTGGGATCTGCAGCATCAGCTCCCAGCCATCGGGCTGTTTTAAAATGCGATCGACGACGCCGACACCATCGATGTGACCGGAGACGAGGTGGCCGCCAAGGCGATCGCCGAGCTTTAGGGCCCGCTCCAGGTTGACTTCGCTGTTTTCGCCGAGCTCGCCAAGACTGGTGTGGGCGAGGGTTTCCCGACTGACGTCAAAGGCCAGTAGCTGGACCTTGTTGCTGGTGACGGTCAAGCAGCAGCCGTTGATCGCCACACTATCGCCGGGGCGTGTCTCAAAACCCTTGCCGGCGTCGATGATGAGCTGGCTGATAGCGCCCATGGCTCCTCCCGCGGCGGTGGCCGGTGTCGTCAAAGAGAGGATTCGGCCTGTGCGTTCGACGATGCCAGTAAACATGGGTCTAGGTCCTTAAAAGCGCGTTATTCGGTGTCCAGCCGGTCGATCTCGCGCATGAATTCGCTGGGGTCTTGAAAGTCTTTATAGACCGAGGCGAAGCGGACGTAAGCCACTTTATCCAGACCGTGCAAGCTATCCATGATGAGGTCGCCGAGTCTTTGGCTGGCGACGCTACGCTCGCCAGAGTCCTGCACCGTCTTTTCCAGCCGCGAGATCATCGCATCGATCTGTTCATAGGTGATCGGCCGCTTTTGGCAAGCGGTTTGAATCGACCGAAAGACTTTGTCGCGGCTGTAGGGTTCGACCCGAAGATCTTTTTTAATGATGGAGAAGGCAAACACCTCCTCCTTTTCATAGGTCGTAAAGCGGTGATTGCAGGTGACACAACAACGGCGGCGCCGAACGCTGCGGCCGCCATCGCTGAGGCGGCTCTCCAGCACTTTTGTGTCCTCAGACCCACACACCTGGCATTTCACTGCTGGACTCCCTAGTTGGCCCAGCCGGGGTAGAGTGGGAAGCGCTGCGCCAGTGCCACGACTTCGCGCTTGAGGCCGGCCAAGTACTGGTCGTCCTTCACATGATCATAGGCTTGGCGCACCCAACCGGCGATCTGGGCCATTTCCGTGCGACCGAGGCCACGGGACGTCACGGCCGGCGTGCCAATGCGTACGCCACTGGTGACGAATGGGCTGCGCTTTTCACCCGGAACGGTGTTTTTGTTGACGGTGATGGCGATTTTGCCGAGCGCCTCTTCGAGATCCTTGCCGCTGACGGGAGAGTCCGACAGGTTGAGCAGGACGAGATGGTTGTCGGTGCCGCCGGAGACCAATTTGAAGCCCTGCCGAATGAGCTCCTCGCCGAGGTAGGCAGCATTGCGAACGACTTCGAGTTGGTAGCTCTTATATTCCGGCTGCAGCGCTTCGCGAAAACAGACCGCCTTGGCGGCGATGACGTGCTCGAGAGGTCCACCCTGGGTGCCGGGGAAGACCGCCTTGTTGATCTCTTTGGTGAGGGCCTCGTCGTTCCACATGATGACGCCGCCACGCGGGCCGCGCAGGGTCTTGTGGGTGGTGGTCGTGACGACGTGAGCATGCTGGACTGGGTTCATATGCAGTCCAGCGGCTACCAACCCGGCGATGTGGGCCATATCGACAAACAGGTAGGCACCGACCTCGTCGGCGATGCGGCGGAACTCCGCAAAGTCGATGGCGCGTGGGTAAGCGCTGGCGCCAGCGACGATGATCTTCGGCTTTAGCTCATGGGCCAGCTTGCGGACCGAGGCGAAGTCGATCAGATTGCTATCGGGCTGCACGGTATAAAAGTGGGACTCGTAGAGGATTCCGGAGAAGTTGACCTTCGAGCCGTGGGTCAAATGACCACCGTGCGACAGATCGAGGCCGAGGATGCGGTCGCCTGGCTTAGCGAGGGCGAGGTAAACGGCGGCGTTAGCCTGGGCGCCCGAATGCGGCTGGACGTTGGCGAACTTGGCGCCGAACAGCTGCTTTAAGCGCTCAATAGCGATCGTTTCAACCTGGTCGACGACCTCGCAGCCGCCGTAGTAGCGCTTACCGGGTAGGCCTTCAGCGTATTTGTTGGCGAGAACATTGCCCATGCAGGCGATGACCTCAGCTGAAGCGAAGTTTTCTGAAGCGATCAACTCTAGGCCCTCTTGCTGGCGATGCAGCTCGGCCTCGATCAAGCGGAACACTTCAGGATCTTTACTCGCCAATACGTCCCAGGGCTTCAACACGGGTAGCTCCTCTCAAGGGTAAAGCCGGTTTGCTTAGCGCTTGCCGAGCTTTTTTTCGATTTCGCGGATTTTGTCCAGGCGCGCCTGATGGCGGCTGCCTTCAAAAGGCGTGTCCAACCACAGGTTGACTAGCTCCACGGCGCGGTGGTGATTGGTCACGCGCGCACCAAGGCAGATGATGTTGGCATCATTGTGGGCGCGGCTCATCCGCGCCGTGAACTCGTCCCAGACCTGGGCCGCGCGCACGCCGGGAAACTTGTTGGCTGTGATGCACATGCCGATGCCGGTGCCACAGATCAACACGCCGCGATCAATCTTGCCGCTGGCGACATCCGCAGCGAGGATGGCCGCGTAGTCGGGATAGTCGACAGATTTATTGGAGTCGTTGGCGACGCCGTAGTCGATCACTTCAAAATTCTTCAGGCCGACGAAGTCGGCAACTAGCTGCTTAAGCTCTTTGCCGGCATGGTCTGCGGCGATCCCGATCTTACTCGCCATCGGCGTCTACCCTTTAAGCATCTTCCGCTTTTTTGATGAAGGAGACCGCGTCATCGACGGTGCGGATGTTCTCAGCTTCTTCATCAGGGATGTCGACGCCGAAGGCTTCTTCCATCGCCATCACCAGTTCGACGATGTCGAGGGAGTCTGCGCCCAGGTCTTCGATGAATTTGGCTTTGCCGATGACCGAGGTCTCCTCGACGCCAAGCTGATTGACGACGATCTGCTTAACCTTTTCTTCAACCGATAAAGACATGAATGCCCTCCTGATAACCGGAACCGATGGTTTAATAGGCTATGAAGCGGATCTAAAAAACCAGAATCATGAAGGTTTTGCAAGAGCATTCCAGCTTATGCAGCTATACTGGGGGCGTTCGAGCCGCAAAGTGAACCCCGAGACCAATCCCGAGGAGTCGAATGCCCCCGTCCCATCAAGCCCAAGGTGATTCCTTAACCGCCTCCTTGGTTTTGGCTTCTGATGTGCATATCCAGCACATGGCGGACCGGCGCGGACGCTTGTTGTTGGATCTTATCGAGCGCCTCAGCTCGGAAGTCGAAGTGTTTGTTTTAAATGGAGATATCTTTGATTTTTGCTTTGGCGATGCGGCATACTATCGGCGCAAATTTAGGCCCCTGGGCGAAGCCCTGGAGGCGGCGGCCAAGCGGGGCATTCGCGTCGTCTTTGTCGAGGGGAACCATGAGGTCCATATGGACCGGAGCGGATGGTCCGGGGTGGAGTTTGTCCTGGCGAAGGATTTTGCTCTCACCTTACGCAGCGGCGAGCGGATTAAAATCACCCATGGTGACCTGATCACCGAGGATCCGCTCTACCGAGCGTTTCGCGGCTTGATCAAGAGTCAGTTTGCCCGACGCGCGGCTGGTTACATCCCTGGGGGATGGCTGGATGCCTATTCCCTTCGGCACGCCAAGATCTCAAGGTCCCAGGACCGATACCGGACGTTGAATCATCAGCGGATCCTCGACGCATTTCGTGCTTGGGTCGACGAGGGTGCGTTTGACCATGGCATCATCGGCCATTTTCATGTGCCCTACGCGGAGCCCCGGCATGGCCGTTCAGGTTTGCTTCTTAGCGTCGACAGCTGGGACCGACCAAATGCTTTGATCTACCGCGATGGCCAATTTCAGCGGGTGCACTTGCAGGAGCCTGGTCTGCCCTTTGTCGCAGAGCCTGTAGTCTCTCTGTTTAGTTAAAAATTTTACCTGTGTGGAGCAATTGTTGGACAGCGCAGACAGCGGCAAATTCTTATGCGCGTTGGCTGCTTGTGCGCGCGCCGTAGCCGCCCCGTAGAGCGGGGCGCCGCTTGCTGTAGGGCAACAGGCTAAACTAAATCGAACAACTGCCGATCTCAGCCATACAGATTATGAAGTCGGAGATTCAGGGACTAGCACTTGGGTTTCCCAACGAGTGGGGGCGTCGACATGTCAGATTGGCAACTTTTGCAGATCAGCCGGCGGGGGGTCGCTATGGACCCTCGAAGTGGTGACAGCTACCGCCTCAATGAGAGCGCGACCCTGGTTCTGCGCGGCTTGCAGGAGGGACGTAGCCCACAGCTTATCGCCGAGGCTCTGAGTCGGGAGTTTGACGTCGCTTATGGCTCTGCCTTGTCCGACGTCTACGAATTCACCGCCATGCTCAATTCCCAAGGATTCTCCGCATGAAGCCTTTGGTCATAGCCCTTTCGGGGATCAACGCCACCGACAACCCTGGGCCTGGCGTGGCGATTGCGCGTAGTTTGAAGGAGTCGGGACGACCTGTGCGCATCATCGGTCTTGGCTATGATGCGAACGACCCGGGCCACTATCTAAAGTCATGGATCGACCAGAGCTACCTGCTGCCCTATCCGAGCAAAGGCTGGAAGGTCGTGTCGGAGCGCCTACAGACGATCAGACAAGAGACTGGCTTTGAGTTTTTGCTGCCAAATCTCGATGTCGAACTCCCGCTTTATATCAAATACGCCAACGAACTTAAAATCATGGGCATTCGCTGCCTGTTGCCGACGCAAGAGCAATTCGACTTACGCAGCAAGGCGAATCTAGCGGTCTTGACCGATGCAATTGGCTGCCAGTACCCGAAGACCGAGTGCGCCTATTCAATCGATGAATTGTATAAGATTATTCCTGAGAAAATAGACTTTCCCGCCGTCGTCAAAGGCAATTACTACAAGGCCTACAAGGTTTACAATCACAGCTCGGCGGTGGAAAAGGCGACGGAAATCGCCGCTGAATGGGGTTTTCCCTTAGTGATCCAAAAATATATTGAAGGCCCGGAAATCAACTTGATCGGTCTTGGTGACGGGCAGGGTGAACTGTGCGGTTGTGTGTGCATAAAAAAGCAGACAAAAACCGACCTCGGCAAAGTTTGGACCGCGGTGACGATTCGTGACGAACAGCTGATCGAGCTGGCCAAATCTTTTTGCAAGACGACTAAGTGGCGTGGCCCCTTTGAGTTGGAGGCGATGCGGCATCAACAGCAGATCTACCTGATTGAGATCAACCCGAGATTTCCTGCCTGGGTCTACTTTGCAACAGCGGTCGGCGTAAATCTTCCCGACCGAATGCTCGACTTTATCTTGACGGGTGATTGCAACCGGGACTTGTCCTATCCGGTCAGCAAGCATCTGATACGGTTTACTCAGGAATGCGTCGGCGACTGGGATTTATTTCATGATCTCATCACACTCGGTCAACAAGGAGCCAGTTAGATGAAAGCCTACGAGAAGCCTACAATGGTTAAGGTCGGCAACCCGATGTATTCAAAAAATGGGATGACACTCGACAATTTCAGTCAGATCCGTAAGGACATCTGCGGGCACAAGATCGGCGACTTGGTCGAAAAATACGGCTCGCCGCTGTTCGTCTTTTCTCAAGCTAGCTTGATTGAAAAATATCAAGCGGCTTATAAAGCGGTGTCGGAACAGTACAGCAACGTTCAGTTTGGCTGGAGCTACAAGACCAATTATCTTAGGGCCGTGTGCCAAACCTTTCACCGTCTGGGTGCACTAGCCGAAGTGGTGAGTGACTTTGAATACGAGAAGGCAAGAAATCTAGGCATCGCTGGCAAAGATATCATCTACAACGGCCCCTACAAGACGAAGGAATCGTTGCTCACGGCGGTGACTGAAGGGGCGATCATCAATATCGACCACTTTGGCGAAATTGAAGACTTAGAAGCCATCGCCAGCCAGCTCGGTCGAGAGATCTCCATCGGGATCCGCATCAATTGCCAAACAGGAATCTATCCACACTGGAGTCGCTTTGGCTTTAACCTCGAAAGCGGTCATGCCCTTGGCGCTGTGCGCAGGATCCATGACAGTCAGCATCTCAACTTAACCGGCATCCATAGCCATATCGGGACCTTTGTTATCGATCATCAGGCATACAAAAAGGCTGCTGAAAAAGTCGTGGAGTTTATGCATGAGGTTGAAGCGATCACCCGCCTGCCGATCACGTACCTAGACCTAGGTGGGGGCTTTGCTAGCCTCAATCGTCTAAAGGGGGTCTATCAGGCTCCCGAGATTGCTATTCCATCTGTCGAAAAATATGCGCAGAGCCTGACTGAGCCCCTCAAGCCGCTGAAGGACCGATTAAATCCACCGAAGCTGTATATGGAGCTTGGGCGGCATTTGGTCGATGAGTCGGGGTATCTGGTGACCTCAGTGGTCGCTGATAAAATCCTACCCGATGGGCGGCGCTCCTATGTCCTCGATGCTGGGGTCAATCTACTCTATACATCGTCGTGGTACCGGTTCTGCGTCGAGTCAGCGACGCCGTTGAATGGCATGCTCGAGCCGGCGATACTCAATGGCCCGCTGTGCATGAATATCGATGTGGTGGACGAATGTATTATGTTGCCGCGCATGGACAGGGGCCAACAATTGATCCTATCGCCAGTCGGTGCCTACAATATGACACAATCGATGCAGTTTATACGCTATAGGCCTGCGGCGGTGATGATCCTAGAGTCCGGACAGGATATCGAAATTAAGCGCAGGGAAACCCTCGCTGATGTCGAGAGCACCGAGTCGGACTTGCCGACCGAGCGACAGATGCGCGAGATCGCGTAGAGTCAATTCACCTGATTCATCGGCGGAATGCGATTGCAATGGCGATTCCCGCGACCATTTTTGGGCACCTGAAGCTTGTCCCTGTTCCTGAACGTCTCAGGACCATGTTGCGACGCCCGTTGTTAGAACAGGAGAAACTAACCGCCTTGGTGGTGGTCTTTGTGGCGTTGTTAAGTCCTCTGAGCGCCCTTGCTGGCATGGCGAGTTGGAGTATTCTCGGCCTGCTGCTGCTAGATGTAAAATCGATCAATATTCGGTCCATGGGCCATGTGGTTCTGATCAATGTGTTTCTGACCGGAGCCTTTGCGTGGTCAGCTGGAGCGGACGACGGACATGGGCTCGGCCCAGTGGCGGCTGCTGTGACGTTGTGTATTCTGTTGGTGTACCTGTGCCAGAGACTGTGGTGGCTCAGTGGTCTACCGGTGCTGGTGACGCCGACGCTCGTGACATTAAAGATCCTGACGTACTTTAAGCTTTTACTGCCGGTGCAGGCGTACCAAGTGCAAGGGTCGGTAGGCGGGTATGTGATCCTGGTGGGTCTAGCGATGTGGGCGGCGTATTCGCCGATATCGGTGCTGATCATTGGCCTTGGAGCTGGCGTTTCATTTGTGATGAACGCGAGCGGAGATACGGCGAGTATAGCCGTCTCGGCTCTGGTTTCCTTAATCGTCGTGGTCGCGGCGAATCGGGCGTCGCTAGCGGTGCTCACTTGGGCTGGGATCGGTGCTGCGGTGGCATCGCTTTGGACCACTTATCTGCAGGTTCAAAGTGGTCCGAACATCGACATACTTGCAGGTCTGATGGTGGTAAATGCTTGCGCTGCTTCGTGCTTATACGGCTATCTATTGTCGTCCAAGCCGACCTTTTATCAGCCATGGTATCTCAGGCCAGAGGATAAGCTCGACGCTGTGGCCCATGGTTGGCGGCGCTTTCGTAGTGGGGAAGCGCGGATTTATTGTCCGTTTACCGGGCGATGGGCGGTTTATCAGGGATTTAACGGCGCGTGGACCCACAAGGGTGTATGGCGTCACAGCTTGGATTTTGTCATCCGCGATGACCGTGGTCAGTCGTTTAGAACCTTTGGTCATACGCCAGAGGACTACTACGCCTTTGGACAGCCGATTACCGCTCCGACGACAGGTTATGTCGTCGGTGTATGCGATCATTTTCCTGATAATGTGATTGGCGCTGTGGATAATCAAAATGCATGGGGAAACTACGTCATCATTCGCGATGCCTATGGCGCACATGTGGTGATTGCGCATCTGCAGCATCAATCGATAAGCTGTAAACTATCTCAATTTGTCGAGTCTGGACAGGGAATCGGGCGCTGTGGCAACAGTGGTTACTCGCCTGAACCGCATATCCATGTCCATGTTCAGGTGGGACCCTACCTAGGAAGCGAAACCATCGCGTTTCACCTGATGAATTACATCAACGATCGGGGTGACTCAGCGGTCTTCGAGTCGCACGCCGTTCCCCAGCTTGGTGATACGATCATTAATCCGCCGATGAATGAAAGCTTAGCCAAGACGATGAGCTTCGTGCTGGGTGATCGCTTTGCGATCACAGGTGGGCGTTGCCCCTTGGAGTCGCCACTTGCCGAGGTGACAAATCATCTGGATCCCGTTACCGGCACCATGTTCTTTGCAAGCGGTCCTGCTAAATTGTATCACTCGCGCTACGGTAGTAATTTCTGCTTTACCTATTATAGCGGGCCGCGAGACCACCCTCTGCTTGATCTCATGGTCGCCCTGCCAAGGCTGCCACTGCTTTTTGACGTCGTCTGTCAATTTGCCGACCAGGCGCCACAGCAAAGCCGCGGTTGGTCTAGGTACAAAGGTTATCTAGCGCAATGGTTGCCGGCGTCGCGGCAACGACCAAACGGCCTCTACCGCTTCGACGCGAGGAGGCTCGAGGTCAAAGGCAGCGTCGAGGGACCTCATGGTAGGTTGGTCACGCATTGTAAAGTCGATCCGCTCGATGGCATTTGCGAGTTCTCAGTGAGTGACAGGCACTACTCAGTCGTTCCCTTGGATCATGTCGGTAGTAGAGTCGACAAGGCGCAGGCGGTGACCCCGAGGTTGACCGTTGTGGCGTAGGTTAATGTTTGGACAACCGATTTGCCTGGTTCATGAGGCCAGGCTATAGTGTTAGGACCTATTACAAATCCCTAGCGAGGACCAAGATGAAACGCGGTTTATCAGTTCTTTTCATCGCCTGTTCCATTTGTTCCAATCTGGCTTTTGCAAAGGACCAAAAGCAATGGTTCAATCAAGGGTCTGCCGAATACTTCGCATCACGCTGCAACACGGCTCTTGAGCCTTTGTATCAGGCGTCGATTTTAGATGGCCCACTGACAAGTCAGTCCCACCTCTATTTGGCGCATTGCCAGTCGGTGCTGGGTCAGAATGATAACGCCGCCTTTCATTTGGAGCAGGTCGAGGCGAAGGCATTGCCCACCAAGGCTGACAAGAAGCTGTTTCATGAATTGAAGCAAAAGCACAAAGCGGAGATCGATAAGCTTACGGCGATCGGCTTCTCGTTTTCCCCCTACTATGGCCTCACAACGGTATCGCCGGATTCGACCAAGTCGGGATCGAGCTACTACGGCGGAGCGATCAGCGCTTACCGTCCGAAATGGTCCGTCGGCCTTGGCTACGAAGGCCTCGGTATCACCATGAACGTAAAGAATGTGTCGAATTATTCGCAGTCGATGATCTTTGCACAAGGTGGCTACTTCGTTTTAGATACCCTGAAGCTCAGCGCGTCGGCAACCTCGGTCGAGGGGTCGACCGATCAGATGAAGGGTATCTTCGTCCTAGGTGTGCAGGCTGACTACTACATCACGCCGGTCATCGATCTATTTGTCGAAGGGTATTCCTCGCAGTATCCGAAACTGCTAGCCGACAGCAAGTATACCTTTCAGTACCCGGTGTCAGCGACGCAGTTTGTGCTCGGGGCGTCGTTCCCGATCTATAACGCACTGACTTACGGCTTTAACGGTGCGGCGAGCGTCACCTCGATTTCCCTAAACAAGTCATCTGACAAATCCGCGGTGGTCGACAAGTCGCTTGAGCACGATACCACGCGGTTCGAAGTCGTCCTGTCAAGTTGGTGCAGTGCCGCCACAGCGAGCATCACCTACTGGGCTGGGACCGAGGTCCTTGGGGTTCGCGGGAGAGGCGCTGTCATCAATAACTCAACTGAGCAGAAGACGGGCGGCGTTAAGCTAAGCGCTGGCTACAGTATTAGTAAATACGTCGGAGTGGGCGCCTCGGTGTCACAGGAGACTTACAAGGCGACCGATTTGACTAGTGGCACCTATAAAGAATTTACCTCCACCGGAGGCATGGGTACTCTGTCGCTAAATTGGTGAGCTAGGTGAATCCCTCTCACGACGAGACGATTGTCGATATCAGGGGCCTCGGCAAAACTTATGGGTCTGCCGAGGTCCTTAGCGACGTCAGCTTTGCCATCAAAGCCGGCGAGTGTTTTGGACTGCTCGGGCCGAATGGTGCTGGTAAGTCGACCATCATCAAGGTGATCTACGGAGTCGTGGCGCGCTCGCGCGGAGACCTGCAGGTTATGGGCTTTGATCCCCAAGTGGACGCTATGGAGCTGAGGCGACACCTGGGCGTGGTCATGCAAGAAGATGCCCTCGATGAAGCGATGACGGTACGCAACAACATGATGATGTTCTGCCGTTTCCATAACCTAAAGGGCGCCGAAGCGGCTAAGCGCGTCGATACCTTACTCGAGTCGATGTCGTTGTCGGTAAAGGCGCATGCCCGGATTTCGGCCTTATCGGGAGGGATGCGCCGGCGTCTTGCCTTTGTGCGGTCTCTACTGTCTCAGCCGAAGTTGTTGATCCTAGATGAGCCGACCACAGGGCTTGATCCAGCGGTAAGGCACGCGCTTTGGGACAAGATTCGTGAACTCAAACGCGGCGGCACCACCATTCTTTTGACGACGCACTATATGGATGAGGCCGAACTTCTCTGCGACCGTCTGGTGGTTATCGACCAAGGCAGGGTAAACATCCAGGGTCAGCCTAGGCATCTGATCGACGAACACTGCCCCGGGTACGTAGCGGTGTTTAGCCATGGGGCCGATCTGGCTGCCGGGGCCATACGGAGAGAGTATGCAACCTTGGATGCATATACACTTGAGCTGAAGCGGGGTGCCATGGCACCTCACGTGCTGCGCCCAGCCAATTTGGAAGATGTCTTTTTAAAACTCACCGGTCGGGTCTTAAAAGAGAATGACTAATCGACTACAAGTTGCGGCGCAGTCCCTGCGCCTTTCGGGTCTAGTGGCTCTGCGCCACTGGACGATCTTTCGCCGCGACTTTTTCGCCAATGTCTCGCCGACCTTGGTTGATCCCTTTCTTTACGTACTGGTATTTGGCACCTGGCTAGGAACACAGGTGCAGAGCTTTGGTCCCAGGTCTTACCTGGAGTTTATGGCTCCCGGTATTGCCGCGATGACGGCGCTGTTTACGGCATTTTTTGAGGGCAGTTACGGCTTTTATGTGCGGCTTGAATACGAACATGTCTTCAAAGCGCTGATGACGACGCCGGTAGGTCCGCGGGAAATCCTCATGGGTGAGCTGATATGGCTGGGATCAAAGGGCGCGATCATGGCGACCTTTGTCAGCGTCGTGCTGGTGCTGCTCGGAGTCGCTAAGCCGCAGGGACTGGTGCTGGTGCCACTGATGGGACTTCTGATAGGTGTATCCTGCGGCTCAGTTGGGCTATTGGCCTGTACCTATGTGAAGAACATCAACCAATTTCAGTCGGTCTATGCTTGGATTATCAGCCCAATGTTTTTTGTCTCAGGGATGTTTGCTCCGACCGCATCGATGCCGCCGCTGGTGCAAAAGCTCTGTTGGCTCTCGCCGTTTTATCATGGTGTGCAGATTGCCCAGGCAACGCTTTGGTCGGAGCATGTGCTTAGCGTTTGGCTGATTCATGGCGGCCTCCTAACGCTGATGTCTGGCCTACTCATTGCGTGGATGTGGCGACGTATTTATCCGCGGCTTTACGGCTAGGCTGGGGTGAGAACGCGCTAGGGCGGGTCACGAGCTTTTGACGGTGGCTTAAAGCGCCGTCGCACTGCTTTGGAAGTTCGGTCGGGACGGCTCGTTGGACCTAGCTCATTTTGCCATTGGCACGCATGCGGTCGATACCGAGTGCTTCATCCCGCTCAATGGCACGCCGTAGAGCAAAGCGCGGCATTTTTGCCAGTAGACCATCGGCCACTGGCTGTATCGCCGGCATCGTCCGATACAACATATGGCAGCACATCGTCCCGCGTTGGATCGTGAGCATCGACATAAGATCGCTGTGGCTAGTATTCCCGTCGAGACCGCCGCTGGGGATGACTTCGGGATCTGGCAGGGGCTCTAGGTCAGATGGGGCGCCGCTCGCTGCGGACGCCTTATCTGGTTGTAACATTGGGCTGGAATGACCTTCCTGGGCACGAGCCGAGGTCGCAAGTTTAAAGTCCATGCCGCTGAGTATCGATGCTTCGACACGGCCAAGCAGGTTGTGGGCCTTCGCAAAGACCCGGGACTTTACCTTGAGGGCCTCTCTGAGGTAAAGCCGCGCATCTTCTAGTCGCATGCTGCGACATAGAGCCAGCGCCAAGTTGTAATTGACGACGGCCCGTAGCTCCGGCAGCTCATCTGGAATGGACTCAAGGGCGGTATCATAGGCCTTCAGTCCGGCCTCAATGTCGCCGCAGCAGGCTAAGGCCACGGCGCGATTGTTTAGGAATGCCACGATCGTCTCTGGCGCATCGATGGTCCCGAGCAGGGAGCGAGCGCGTTCGGTGTCGCCGCGGGTTAGGGCGAGCTTGACGTGGGTCTGCGCGATCTTTGCGGCCTCGGCATCAAGCCGTGTGGCGTTATCCATGGCGGCAGAGGCTTCGTCATGATGGCCGAGTTCTGTTTGTGCTTCGGCTAGGGCGCACAACCGCGCAATGTTGTGTGGGGCAAGGCTATCGGCCTTCTCTAGGCACTTGATTGCCGTCGTAAAATCACGCAGCTGCATGAGCGTCTTGGCGAGTAGGCTGAGGACGCGTAAAGTGTCACCATTTTGCCGCAGGGCTTCCATTGCCAGGTCGCGGGCGACCTGATATTCACCTGCAAAATAGGCGAATTCGGCGGCGATCTCAGATTTTTGACCAACGCTCACCGCTGGATCGGCCAGATATATATCGCGTAAGCTCGTCGCTGCGGTGAGTTGGCGCAGCCCTAAATGCTGACGGATCCTCGTTTCTATTGCCGCTTGTTCGGTCGGCTGTTGGGTCTGCTGCAGGGCGTGGATCAAAGTGGCAAAAAGCTTCTCTCGGTTGCAGGGCTTGGCGATGGTTGTTGTGACCCCGATTTCTCTTGCCAGTATATGGTCCTGTTGGCGCAGCAGTGAACTAACAACGATAATCGGAACCTTGTGAAAGCCGTGTTGCCTAAGGCGCTGCACTAAAAAAGGCGTCGCCAACTTCGGCAGACGCCATTCGGTGATAATAAGGGCGGGCTCCTGTGTCTCTTTGAGATGCTGCCAGGCACTTTCGCCGTCTTCAATCACCTTGATGTCGGTCACGCCAAACGTCGCCAAGACGTCTTTGATCACCGTTTGCGACTGCGTATCCGTATCGAGAATCAAGCAGCTGCCGAGGTTAAACAGGTTGATCGGTGCAGTGGCTTTGGTGTCAATTTCGGCCATCGGACCGGTATTAAAGCGTTGCAAGAGCGCGTTGGCGCCGTCGGCAAGACTAGGTGCGACCATCTTTAGCTGCTGCAGCATGGTCATGGCAGACGCCGCCTGACCGCACATGAACTTTGACTCGGCCAGCCATAGCAGAAGCGAAAGATTTCCGGGGAAGACCTTGGCCAGTTGGTCGTCCAAATTGAGTACGCCGATTTGCTGGTTGGTCGCAGTGAGCAACTCTCGAAGCTGTGCGGCAGCGGCGATGCACGAATCCCAGTGATATAGTCGCATGCGCTCTTCAAGCTGCTGCAGGTCATGCTGCAAGGATTCCCGGTTGATCGGCTTTCTGTGCCAGGAAAAGAGGCCTAATTCGAAGGCCCGTGGCAAGATGTCCCGTTCGCTATCCTCGACAAAAAGCGACATGCGCATGTGGCGCAGTGCTGGATGCTGGGTACAGATTTTCAGGATGTGCAGGGCGTTGACCGCGTCTCCGGTGCCTAACGACGTCACCAGCCAGTCGGCCTGCTCGACTTCGAGTAGGCTTAGAGCGGCTTTGACCGAGGCGACCGATTGGATGGCTTCAAAGCCCAAGGCGTGGATGCCTTCGACGAGCAGCTGGCGCGCTGAACTGGCAGCCTCCACGACTAAAACCTTGGCGGTCTTTTGCTCAAAACGCGAGTCCATAGAAAGTAGATCCTGTTACTGAGCTGACTTGCTTGGCTTAAAAACTAATTATAGTTATGATGATACGCGCACATCGTACTTTCATCAACTGCCGCAGCTGAGCCTGGCCTAGCAGCATCCGATTGCAGCCTCTGTTTTGGTCTCCTCTTTGATTGTCGCAGCCGGCGCATGGCAACGGATCCATTCGTAGAGCTTAGCGGCCATGATGGCGCCAATGGTCGGTCCAAGCAAATAGATCCAAAGGACGTCGGTGCGTCCCTCGGCTAATGCGGGTGCAAGAGCACGGGCAGGGTTCAAAGCCGCTCCCGTGATGGGACCGCCGATATAGGCACAAACCGTGACGGCCGCTCCGACCGCAGCACCGGCCATCGTACCTACAGCTCGGGTGTCGGTTGCGACGGCGCTGACAACGAACATGAGAAAA